>JABDQY010000250.1 GCA_013042025.1 Bacteroidia bacterium | reverse complement strand
CGCTTTTACAAATTGATCTGCCTCATTTTATTGTCCCTTATGGAGAAGGATATAAAAACTTAAACAGTTGTGAATACATCTGGAAAAGACTAGCCGAACACAATGCTCATCGAAATACCATCATTCTTTGCTTAGGAGGAGGGATTATTTGCGATATGGGAGCGTTTGCAGGAAGTTGTTTCCAACGTGGAATGCGGGTTATTCTTTGCCCTACCAGTTTGCTAGCAATGGTAGATGCATCAATTGGAGGAAAGAATGGTGTGAATTTTTTGGGATTCAAAAATTATATCGGTGGATTCAATAAGCCTGAAAATATTTTTATCTGTCATGAGTTTTTAGCAACACTTCCTTCTGAGGAGATTGTTAATGGTTACGTTGAAATGCTCAAACATGGATTAATTGCAGATAAAGCTCATTATGACAAGGTAAAGGTGTACTTTTTTAATCCCAACAATAGAGTAAATCAAGAATTAATTGCAGATTCTATAGCAATTAAACAGAACCATGTTGAGCAAGATTTTAAAGACAAAGGTGTTCGTAAGCGATTGAATTTTGGTCATACTATTGGACATGCAATTGAGTCATGGAGTCTTTCAACATCTCAAGAAAATTCTGAATTGAGTCATGGCGTTGCTGTTGCATTAGGTATAATAGTGGAGAGCTACATTTCTGCAAAAGTTCTTCAAATGCCAAAAGAACAGGTAGATGAGATTACCACGGTGCTACAATCTGTTTTAAAAGGTATAAAGAAAGACCTTCCAGACTACCAAAATTTAGAACCCTATCTTAAAAAGGACAAAAAGAATATTGGAGAAGAAATCAATTTTTCGCTCTTAGAATCGATTGGTAATTGCATAGAAAACCAATTTGTTTCGGAGAACATTATTTCAGAAGCAATCGAATATTTGCACAGCGTAAAATGATTCGACTATCACATCCCACCAAATCACTTAAAGGAAAAATTAGTCTTCCAAGTTCTAAAAGCATTAGTAATCGTATATTGATTTTGCAAAAAATATACGAACCCGGCTTAGTTATTGAAAACCTTTCAGTGGCGAATGACACGATTGTCTTAAAGCGTATTCTTTCTTCAAACGAACATAATATTGATGTACAAGATGCAGGTACTGCTTTCCGCTTTTTAGTTGCTTATTGTGCAATAACTTCTGGAAAATGGTCTATTAATGGTACTGCAAGATTGAGGGAACGACCAATTAGTCAATTGGTTGATGCTTTACGATTGTTAGGAGCAGATATAACATATCTTGAAAAAGAAGGTTACGCTCCATTATCAATAAATGGTAAGAAGTTAAAAGCCAACCAATCGGAATTAGATTTAACTTTTGTTGATAGCAGCCAGTTTATTTCCGCTTTACTTATGATTCAACCAATGATTGAAGGAGAATTTTCAATCAAAATCAATCATAAAATGAATTCTAAGTCATTTGTAAAATTGACTATCATTCTAATGAGAAAGATGGGGTTCTCCGTTGAAGTAAAAGGAGCTCATATTAGAGTGAAAAAAGAACGACGATTTCATGGGAAGTTTGTGCGGGTTGAACCAGATTGGACATCCTTTTATTATTGGTATTCAATGGCTCACTTGGCAAAGGATGTTGATTTGTGTATGGTGGGATTAAGCCAGAATAATATCCATGAAGAGAAGAAGAGGCTATTTGATGTTGGCAATAAGTCGCTAAGTTTCGGAGAAAATGGAGATGGGTTATGTGTCAAAAAATCCAAGGATAATAAAATTGAATTTATGTCCAAATTAAATTATTCTCAATTCCCTGATTTAGCACCAACATTTGCAGTTTTGTTAGCTGCATTAAGAGCAGGTGAAACTGAACTTATGGGTCTAGAATCGTTAAAATACAAAGAGTGTAACAGAGAGGAAGCACTAGAGCAAATTTTAGGAATGTTGAATTGTACATTTGGATTGGAAGATAAGTCTTGGATATTAAATGCTGAAAATTTTGAATTGAAATCAGAAACCCTATTTTCAACATTTGATGATCATAGAATGGCTATGAGTATTGCACCCTTAGCTTTAATTCAACCAATTTTGATTGAAAATGAATCTGTCGTTACGAAGTCGTACCCAAATTTTTGGGAAGATTTGCAAACAGTAGGTTTTGAAATAGAATATCTTTGAACCGTTGTGAACACACTTGGTAAAAATATCCGGCTAACATCTTATGGAGAATCTCATGGAGAGGTGATTGGTGCAGTGTTGGATGGAATGCCTTCAAATTTTGAGATAGATTTAGAGTTTATTCAGATGCAATTGAATAGAAGGAGACCAGGTCAATCAGCCATTACAACAACTCGAAATGAAAGTGATGAATTGATTGTAAACTCAGGAATTTTTGATGGTAAAACAACTGGGGCTCCAATTCATTTGCAAATACCAAACACAAATCATAATCCAAAAGATTATTCGCATTTAAAGGATGTTTTACGTCCTTCTCATGCAGATTATACCTATCAGGCTAAATACGGTATACGTGATTATAAAGGTGGGGGAAGAAGCAGTGCACGTATAACTGCCGGTTGGGTAGCCGGTGGTGCCTTAGTGCAAGATTTTTTGTCTAAGCAAGGAATTCAGATTGCGGCATATGTAAAACAAGTTGGATCGGTTGCGTTAGATAAAGATGCCCAATGGTATTCAATGGAACAAATTGATGGAAACGCAGTTCGGTGTCCTGACGATATTGTAGCCAACAAGATGATTGAGGAAATTGCCAAGGCAAAGAAAGAAAACGATAGTTTAGGTGGAGTTATTGAATGTGTAATCAAAGGAGTGAAAGTTGGTGTTGGTAACCCTGTGTTTGAAAAGTTAAACGCTCAATTGGCACATGCTATGTTTAGTATAAATGCTGTTAAAGGATTTGAAATAGGTGGGGGGTTTGAGATGAGTAAGAAGAGAGGATCGGAGGTGAATGATTCATTTGGTATGGATAATGAAAAGGTTATTACACATTCTAATAATTCTGGCGGAATTCAAGGTGGAATAAGCAATGGTATGGACATTGTTTTTCGTGTTGCTTTTAAGCCCACAGCTACTATTGGAACTGCTCAACAGACAATTGATACAGCAGGAAAAGATGTAATCTTAGAGGTTGAGGGAAGACATGATCCATGCGTGGTGCCAAGAGCTGTACCCATCGTAGAAACACTATCAGCACTAGTTCTTGGAGATTTAATAGTATAGAGAATTCGATTAGAGAGAACCACTCACCTCATGGAACAAGTAATCAAGTTTATCCTTAGAACCTATTTAAACACGATAAATCGAGTGTCAAAGAAGGTAGGAGGAAAGCATGCATTTCTCCTATTTTGCTATCCATTTCCAATAAAATTAAAACCAAGACAAGCAGCCTTTCTTCATTCTGCAGAGCACTTTACAATTGACTTTGAAAATAAGAAAATTGCAGGATACAAATGGGGAAGTGGTCCACAAAAAGTGTTGTGCTTACACGGATGGCAAAGTCAAAGCTATCGCTGGAAAAAGTATATTGAAAGTCTACCTTCAGACACGCATACCATTTATTCAATAGATGCTCCAGGTCATGGAAATTCAGAAGGTCGAATATTTAATGTTCCGATGTATGCTCGATTGATTGAACAATGCTTGCATGAAAAGGATATTGATTATGTGTTAGCCCATAGTTTAGGAGCATTTTCAGCCATGAGTTTGTTTCATGAAAAACCTCAATTGAGTCCATCTAAAATGGCAGTTCTAGGAACACCAGGTGAAGCAACAGAGTTTGTTGATTTTTTTATGTCTGAGCTTAAACTGAAACCCCGAGTTCGAAGAAATTTCATTTCCTATTTTAATAATTATGCAGGACATGGTCCAGAGTTTTATTCCATTGAAAAGTTTGCCAAAGGTCAAAAGGCGGAAGGACTAATTATTCATGATGAAAAAGACTTGGAAGCTCCGTATCATTATGCACAAAAAATTGATATGTTATGGCCCAATTCTAGATTAATGACTACCTCAGGGTTAGGTCATAAGCTTCGTGGTATTGAGGTAGTAGATGAAGTGGTGAAGTTTTTTGGATAGATATTCTAGAACAACAGTTTGGTTATATGGATTACGACTGCTTAGGGAGCATTATCGCATGTACAGTGTTAGTAAATGGCTTGTCCATTTTTTCGTAATAACAGCTGAAGGTCTCGGCTATAATTTCGTTGTGAAATCATCCGCAGGATTATTCCGACTATAAATTAGGTGTTGATTTTTACTTTTATTTTGGTGTCGTACAAAGTCACGATGAATTATCCCCATTGTTGTGCCTTAGTGTCTTTATTAAAGTCAATTTCCCAAATTCAATTTTATTTACTCCTTATCAAAACCATCGACAATTACACCCCCCATTGATGCAGGAAAAGAAAGCAGTATTATCCTTTTTATCGCAATTATTGGTTCATCGAATATGGGCATTCTGTTAAGTGCCAGTAAAATAATAAAAACGACAATCAGTGTAATTCCGTAATCGACTAAAATTCGAAGAATTAATTGGTAATAGCGATGTTTAACCTTGCCTTGAAAGATTCCTTGAATGGAATATAATCCAATGAATAGTAAAGATAAAAGCAAAAGTAACGTCACATTAAATAATGGTAAAGTTTCACTAAGCCTCCACGATTCCTCTGTAAAAGCCACAGGAACTGTTAAAGCAGAAGCACCAACAATTACCTGAATTATATCTTCTGAATTGATAGAACTTTTGCTCATGGCTTATAGTTTATTTCGCATCTAATTTGTTTTCCTTTTTTTTATAATGATGCACAACCATTGTATATGTGCTACTCCATTCTCTTCATTATTACTGGAAGCGATGAAGTAATATGACCAAAATTACGGTAATTATCTGATTTTCAAAGGTGCTATTCGTTTGTAAGTAGTTATAAGTGTTTCTAACCGATTACAAATACTTTGTTTCCATTGAAAATCTTATCATTAACACAATGAAAAGATGGCTCTCTATAATTTTTCTAAAATGAATGAGAGATAAAAACATTTACTCCCACTTTTTGCCTTGACGCAAAAAGTTGTCCTCCTACTCTTCATTTCGGCGGACGGGCGTCAAAGTCAAGGCTTGCTACTTTTTTGAAAAACACTGCGTATAGAAACATCCTCGCAATCATAGCCATTGCATTCGCTGATTACTTAGCTCAGCCCTCCGCTTATTTTCAATGCTATTGTTTAGATACAAAAAACTAGAATGCCAATTACTTCACAACTTAGTCATTAACTAAAATAAAAATGAGCGTTGGGCCGACAGAAATGCGGGTCATTCGAGAGCGTGAATTTTGGAGACATTATAAAATCAGCAAAAGTGCTTACATCATTTGCTCTGATTTTGTTAGGCTTTATCAGAGAGTGGTGAAGCATATTTCTGTCTAGCTTTTTTGGTCCTTTTTCAGCAATGGAAAAAGGATGACGACAATCGTTTATGAATACCATGAGTTTCCGCAAAAATCCTTATCATTGACCCAATGAAAAGAATGGCTCTGCACTGGCAAGTTATCATTGCTCTGGTTCTAGGAATTGTGTATGCAATTATTGCCGTTACCAATGGCTGGCAAGGATTCACCAAGCTGTATATAAGTCCGTTCGGAGATATCTTCATTAATATACTGAAGCTAATAGCTGTTCCTTTGGTTATGTTCTCCATTATCACCGGAATTGGCTCGCTGCAAAACATTAGACAATTAGGAAGAGTGGGGATAAAGACATTGTTAATATATGTAGGAACTACCATGAGTGCCATTGTAATTGGCTTAGTTCTGGTCAATGTCTTTCATCCGGGAACATATCCAAGTGATGACGCACGATTAGAAAAACGAATTGAATATGAATTGTGGTTAGCAGATAATCCGGAGGTCCCAAGACTGGATAACACTCAAGTAATTTTAGATCCTATTAACGAAGAGCTAGTTCTTAGTGTTCAAAACCGTATTTCGAAAGAGGGAGTAAACAAGGATGTTTTAGATAAAATTGAAAAGGCGAAAGCACAAAAAGGGAAAGGTCCTCTTGCTCCTTTGGTGGACGTTGTTCCTAAAAATATCATTGTTCCTTTAGCTGAAATGGAGATGCTGCAAATTATCTTCTTTGCCATCTTTTTTGGTTTGGTGTTACTCGTTATACCGAAAGAGAAAGCAGAACCGGTAGCCAAGTTGATGGATGGTCTTAATGAGGTGTTTCTGGCTATGGTTAATATAGTCATTAAGTCAATGCCCTTTTTCGTGTTTATGTTAATGGCCGGGAGTTTAGTGGCAGCTGCAGGGGATAATCTTGATAAACTAGCAGAGCAATTAATTTTCCTTGGTAATTATTCGTGGGTAGTGGTATTAGCATTATCGCTGGTAGCTTTTTTATTTTATCCATTGTTGGTGACACTTTTTTCAAAAGGGTTGACCGGAGTCAAATTTTTAAAAGGCATCAGCAAAGCTCAAATTACTGCTTTTTCAACTTCTTCATCTATGGCAACATTGCCAGTAACAATGGAATGTGTTCATGATAATTTAAAAGTACCTAAATCTATTTCAAGTTTCGTGCTTCCAATTGGAGCTACGGTTAATATGGATGGAACCAGTTTATATCAAGCAGTTGCTGTTGTGGCTATGGCACAATTTCACATGGTAGATTTGGATATAGCTCAGCAGGTGGTGATTGTTCTTACAGCTACATTGGCATCTATAGGAGCAGCTGCGGTACCTAGTGCCGGTTTAGTTTTGATGATTGTAGTTTTAGAAAGTGTAGGTTTAAATCCTGCATGGATTGCTATTATTTTGCCCGTAGATAGGATTTTGGATATGTGTAGAACTGTAGTCAATGTTACAGGAGATGCCACAGTTTCATCGTTAATTGCATCAACTGAAAAGGTCAAAGAGTAACGTTTGTCAACTGACATGGAAATGGAATCAAACATTACTTTAAAATGTCATATTAAAGGAAACATTACATTTAAAAATTAGTTCTCTTTGTGAAATATATAAAATGAATAAATATAAATACTTAACGCTTAGTCTTTTACTTGTACTTACCAATTTTGCATTTGCTCAATGTGGTACTGATGAAAGAGCTCGATTGACACATCTAGATGTGCTTCAAGATGGCCAAACAATGGCAGATTATCTGGAAGCAAATCGAGGGTTTGAATTTGAGGAATCGTATGATGTGCGAGGGAAAAAAGCTATTCGAACCATACCTGTGGTTTTTCACGTAGTTCATCAATATGGAGATGAAAACATTTCTAAAGAACAAATAGAAGACCAATTACGCGTTTTGAATGAAGATTTTCAGCGATTGAATGCTGATACTGTAAATACACAACCTCAGTTTAAAGCTAGAGCTGCCAATTTCAATATTGAATTTAAGTTGGCTCGTGTTGCTCCTGACGGATCGTGTACAGAAGGTATTACACGTCATCAAAGTGATTTAACTATTGAGCCAGACGGATATGATTGGGTGAAATCAGTAGTAATGTGGGATTATAAAAAATACCTAAACATTTGGGTAGTAAAGCAAATCTTAAATGACAATCCTTCATCAACTCTATTGGGATATGCAGTTTTCCCTGGTGATAGGAACGCAAGTACTCGTGATGGAATTGTAATGCGATCAGATCGAGTAGGAACAATAGGTACTGCTGTTCAATCTGGTGCAGGAAGAACATTAACCCATGAAATTGGTCACTGGTTAGGTTTGTATCATCCTTTTCAAGGTTCTTGGAATGGTAGTTATGTAACAACAGGATGTTATGGAAATGGAGATCGTGTTAGCGATACACCACCGGTTGAAGAATCTACTCGTAATTGCCCTACAGGTGCAAATACATGTAACACAGATAGTCCTGATGAAGTAGACATGGTTGAAAATTACATGGATTACTCAACGGGAACTTGTCAAAATGCGTTTACAAATGGCCAGCTTGCAAGAGCAAATGGATATTTAAATGACCTTAATACTAGAGGAAGAAATATTGCTGCTAGCAATGTTTCTGCAACTGGTGTAAATACGAATCCCAGCTGTGGACCAATTGCAGATTTTTGGCATTCTAGTAAGAGTACGTATGTATGTGTAGGTGCTGAGATAGATTTTGAAGACCACAGTTACAACGGGGCAATTGATGACAGAACTTGGACCTTTGAAGGAGGAACACCTTCTGTTTCTACCTATGAAAATCCAACAGTAACTTATAATACTCCTGGAGTATATAAAGTAGAACTAGAAGTGAGTAACTCGGATGGTACTGATAATTTAGTAAGAACTAAATTTATAACAGTATATCCAGATTCGTCTGCTATAAAAGCATCATTTGGTGAAGATTTTGCTGCGTCTACATCTGTAGATGGTTGGCAATTAGGAGTAGATCACACATGGGGATGGAGAAGAAATACATTAAGAGGTTATTCCGGGAAAGAATGTTTAGAGGCATTAAATGACGATGAAACTCCTCCGGGATCACGCTATGCTCTTACACTTCCTCCAGTAGATGTAAGTAATCACGGCGAACCAATATACTTCAGTTTTAGACATGCCTATGCAAGGAGAAATACTTCTTCATCTGATATCCTACTGATTTCAGCATCTGAAAATTGTGGTGATAATTGGAGAACATTAAAAGGATTAAACTATATAAACGGCTTAGAAACAGGGACAGTAGCTCCTGGTTGGAAGCCATATGTTGCCTCTCATTGGGGGTATACGGAATTGGACTTATCTGCTTATTCAAACTCTCCAAATCTGATTCTTCGAATGGAAGTTGTTAGCCAAAGTGGTAACTCTGTTTTTATTGATGACATAAATATTGGAAGATTTCCGTTAAAAGTTTCTACTTATGAAAATGATGTAGAGTTAAGTATAGTGCCAAATCCAGCACAGAATACTGTAAACATAAACTTGAACAAAAACTATGGAAGTTTTGATGTTTCTATTGTAGATATTGCTGGTAGATTACTTTTGCAGCAAAATTTAAATCAGAATCAAAAGACTCTTAATACCTCAGATTTAGCAAACGGTGTATATACCGTATGGGTAAATGTAGAAGGTAAGATGTGGTCTAAGAAGCTGATTATTAACAGATAGGAATGTCAAAAAATCTAGTAATCGTTGAGTCCCCAGCCAAAGCAAAAACAATAGAAAAATACCTCGGTAAGGATTATATCGTTAAATCTTCGTTTGGTCATATTCGAGATTTATCAAAAGGAGATGGAGCTATTGATGTAGAAAAAGGTTATTTACCAAAATACATTGTTCCAACAGATAAGAAGAAAATAGTTACAGAACTCAAGAAACTTGCTAAAGATGCAGATGTTGTATGGCTAGCATCGGATGAGGACCGTGAAGGAGAGGCAATTTCTTGGCATTTGTCTGAAGTACTCGATTTAAAACCTTCCAACACAAAACGAATTGTTTTTCATGAGATTACAAAATCTGCAATTCTAAATGCAATTGAAAATCCAAGAACAATAAATGTAGATTTGGTAAATGCACAGCAAGCTAGAAGAGTATTAGATCGTTTAGTTGGATTTCAATTATCTCCCGTTTTATGGAGAAAAGTGAAACCATCTTTGAGTGCTGGAAGAGTTCAAAGCGTTGCTGTACGTTTAATTGTTGAACGTGAAGCGGCAATAAGAGCATTTACTACGTCTTCTTCCTATAGAATTCAAGGAGAGTTTTTAGCTTCAGATAAAAAAATTAAAGCAGACTTATCTAAAAGACCGTCAAGCTTCGAAGATGCTCAGACATTTTTGGAGAGTTGCAAAGGAGCAACATTTAAGGTAGGAAACGTAGATGTGTCTCCAGGTAAAAGAAACCCTGCAGCTCCATTTACAACTTCAACATTGCAACAAGAAGCAAGTAGGAAACTAGGTTATGGTGTTTCCAAAACTATGATGCTTGCACAACGTTTATATGAAAACGGACACATCACTTATATGAGAACAGATTCTGTTAATCTTAGTGATTTTGCAATACAGTCTGCAAAGGATGCCATTGCAAAAGAATATGGTCAAGAATATTCTAAAGTAAGAGCATATGCCAATAAGAATAGCAGTGCCCAAGAAGCACACGAGGCTATTCGACCAACAAATTTTGAAACGAATATGGCAGGTGCTGATGATGCTCAGAAAAAACTTTATCAGTTAATATGGAAACGAGCAATTGCCTCGCAAATGAGCTCTGCCGAATTGGAAAGAACTACCATTGAAATAAAAAATGATAAGAACACCGAAGTATTTAAAGCTAAAGGTGAAGTTATAAAGTTTGATGGATTTTTAAAGGTGTACCTAGAGGGTACAGACGATGAAGATGCAGAAGAAGATAGTGGATTATTACCAAAAGTGACTGTTGGTGAAACTTTAGGTCTTGATCAAATAGTTGCAACGCAACGTTACACAAGACCACCCGCTCGATTTACAGAAGCAAGTTTAGTTAAGCAATTGGAAGAGTTAGGAATTGGTAGACCAAGTACTTATGCTCCAACCATTTCAACTATTCAAAAAAGAGGCTATGTGGTGAAGGATGAAATTGAAGGTAAGCAACGAAATTACGAAGTGCTTACGCTAAAAGATGAAGCAATAAAAACTCAAACTGAATCCGAAACATACGGTGCAGATCGAAATAAAATGCATCCTAGTGATATTGGTAAAGTAGTTACAGAATTTCTAATTCAACACTTTGGTGATATTATGGATTATGGATTTACCGCATCAGTAGAGAAACAATTTGACGAGATAGCTGAAGGAATGAAGAATTGGTCTGAAATGATTGATGCCTTCTATAAACCCTTCCACAAAGAAGTGGAGAAAACCATGGAGACGGCAGAACGTGCTACAGGTGAGCGAGCGTTAGGAGTTGATCCAAAATCAGGTAAAAATATAATTGCTCGAATAGGAAGATTTGGTCCTATGGTTCAAATTGGAGATGCCGAAGATGAAGAGAAACCTCGTTTTGCAAGTTTAGCGAAAGGTCAAACGTTAGATTCTGTTACTCTTGAACAGGCATTAGAATTGTTTAAACTACCTCGAGTGTTGGGGCAATTTGAAGATATAGATGTAAAAGCGAACATAGGCCGTTTTGGTCCATACGTTCAATTGCAAAAGCTCTTTGTTTCAATTCCTAAAGAAGAGGATGTGATGTCTATTACCTTGGATAGAGCAATTGAACTCATTTTAGCAAAAAGAGTTGCTGATGCCAATCGAATAATCAAGAAGTTTGAAGAAGACGAAGACACGCAAATTCTAAATGGAAGATGGGGGCCTTACATTAAGTCGGGTAAGAAAAACTATAAATTACCTAAAGATTTGGAGGATCCTAAGAAACTTACACTTGAAGAAGTGAAAGAAATTATGGCAAATCAGCCAGTGAGCAAACGTGGAAAGAAAAAATAAATCTTTCTATTTCTATAATAATTTATTGAAATTGTAATCGTTTCCTATTTTTGATAGGTATTAATGATTAACGAGAAGGAAATAGAATCAATGCTTTACTTGTTGGATGATTCTGACGATAGAGTAGTTGACCACATCGCCGATAAGCTGTTTGCTATGGGCCCAGCAATTGTTCCTTATCTCGAGAAAACCTGGCCAGAAGAAACCAATGTTAAGCGTCAAGAACGCATCATTGAAATAATAAAGAACATTTCTCAAAAAGCACTTGCTCATAAGTTAAGTGAATGGAAAAACAGTTCAGAAAAAGATCTGTTGCAAGGAATGCTCATTATTAATCAAATCATTGATCCGGATATTGATCCTCAAGTAATAGACAACAAGTTAGATAAACTAAAGCTGGATGCATGGTTAGAACTCAACTATGACTTAACTTCATTTGAAAAAGTTAAAATTCTTAATCATATCATATTTGATGTCCATAAGTTTAGAGGAGATACGGAGAATTACCATCACAGCCAAAATTCATTTTTAAGCACTGTTTTAGAACGTAAAAAAGGTAATCCGGTATCACTAGCCATTATCTACTCAATTGTTGCTCAACGATTAAATATACCAGTATACGGTGTTAATCTACCTC
>JABDQY010000249.1 GCA_013042025.1 Bacteroidia bacterium | reverse complement strand
ATTCAAATCTCTTTTTAACCCAATAAGTGTTAGAGGGAATATTGGAATTCATGGTGGATCAATAAGAACTGGAGGAGAAAGCCTCATCTTAAAATCAGGGGGATCAGCATCAGTCATTCTAAATCACAAACTTGGCCTAGGAGCAACAGGAACTGGTTTTGCTGGCTCTCAAAACATTACACTTGATGGAGATAAATACTCCATGTATGGTGGCTATGGGGGTTTTCTAATTGAACCAATCCTGTTCCCAAAACAAACCATCCACGTAAGCTTACCAATTAGTTTTGGTGGCGGAGAAGCAGCTTATTTTAAAGATTCTTTGGGATACAGAGAATGGGAGCACTCTTACTCAAATTCGTTCTATAACGATTTTATATTCATAGAACCTGGTATAAACATCGAAATTAATGTTACCAAATTCATGAGATTTGGCATCACAGGATCTTACCTAATAACAAACACACTTAATACATCAAAGCTTGCAAACACAGAGCTTGATGGCCTTAGTTTATCAGCAAATCTAAAATTCGGCTGGTTCAAATAAATCAACATTTAACACCCTAAAACAATCATCATGACATCTTTAAAACTAATCTCAGTATTAACTCTTTCTGCCCTTTTTTTCTTTTCATCATGTGAAAGACATTCAATGTGCATCAAAGGAAACAACAAATCAAGAACGAGAACAATTGAAACGAACGACTTTAACAAAGTAGAGCTTGACGGATCATTCAATCTAACCATTACTCAAGGGGATGACCTAGAAGTAAAAGTAACTGGAGACGAAAATATTATCTCTGATTTTGACGCAAACGTAAAAAACAACACATGCAAGCTTTCCTTAAAAGATGGTTGCTACAAAAACTATGATTTATCGGTTGCGATAACTATGCCCCATATTGAGGCTGCATTTCTAGATGGAAGTGGGAATATTCGTATAAATGACTTCTATAACCAATCTTCATTTTATGGTGAGATTACAGGTAGTGGGAATATGAATCTACATGTAATTGAAGGAGTTTCTACTCTTGATTTCAGAATTGATGGTAGCGGAAACATTAAATGTAATTCGTTAGTTACGGAGGTGGAAAACTCTGAGGTTATCATTAACGGATCTGGCGACTATTATGGCTTTCCAATAGAAGCAAAAAATGTTTATGCACGAATCTCAGGAAGTGGAAACGTTAGAGTTACAGCACTAAATAATTTAGAAGCAATTATTGACGGAAGTGGCGACATTAAGTATAAAGGTTATCCTTCATTAACACAAAAGATTACAGGTTCTGGTGATATCACTCATGTTGATTGAGTAAATACATGGTTTATTTGTTTTTAGAGTCTGCTTGACCATTTGATGCTCAATTGTGTTATTCAATTCCACGTTGGCTTTCGAATAAAGTACTCAGTTTCATGTTAAAATAGAATAGGTTTGTTAACTTCGAAGCTTCAAATAAAAACACATGAATTCTTGGATAAATGTCCCTCAAAACTCAGATTTTTCTATTTACAACTTACCCTATGGAGTCTTTATTAGAGACGAAAAACCAACTCCAGGTGTTGCCATAGGCGATTCAATAGTCGACCTTAATACAGCTGCTAAGGTAGGGGTATTTTCAGAGATACACTTCGACGATTCTGTTTTTGAATCAGATACACTAAATGATTTTATTGCATGCGGCAAAGAAACTTGGTCTTCAGTTCGTAAAGTATTAACTAGAGAACTTACAAGTGAAAACAAATTGTATGAGTTTAGAGAAAAAATAATGGTAGACCGAGTTGGTGCTCAAATGGTTTTGCCAGTGAAAGTTGGAGATTACACTGACTTTTATAGCAGTATAGAACATGCTACAAATGTTGGAAAAATGTTTCGTCCAAACGGAGATCCATTACTTCCAAATTGGAGACACCTCCCAGTTGGATATCACGGAAGAGCAAGTAGTATAGTTATTAGCGGTACTCCGCTTAAAAGACCGCAAGGTCAAACAATGCCACCCAATGCAGATAAACCTGTATTCGGGCCAAGTAAACGAATGGATATTGAACTCGAGATGGCATTCATTATCGGCAAATCAACAAAGTTGGGTGAAGCTATTCCAATAGAAGAAGCAGAAGACCACATCTTTGGAAAAGTTATCTTTAACGATTGGAGTGCTCGTGACTTACAAAAATGGGAATATGTTCCACTAGGACCGTTTTTAGGGAAGAATTTTGGTAGCACCATCTCTCCTTGGATTGTAACGATGGAAGCATTAGAACCATATCGCTGTGAAAGTATAAAACAAGAACCAGAAGTGCTCCCTTACCTTCAGTATTCAGGCAATAAGAATTACGATATAAACTTAGAAGTAGGTTTAACACCCGAAAACGACGAGGAAACCACAATTTGTGAAAGTAATTTCAAGTATATGTACTGGAATATGGCCCAGCAATTAACGCATCATACAGTAAATGGCTGCAATGTTAATATTGGAGATATGATGGCAAGCGGCACCATTTCTGGCAAAGAAAAGGGGAGCTACGGAAGTATGTTGGAATTGAGTTGGAGTGGTAAAGAAGAGATTACACTTAAAAATGGTAAAACTCGAACATTCATAGAAGACAACGACACCATTACTATAAGAGCTTACTGCGAAAAAGATGGTAAGCGGATTGGTTTCGGAGAGTGCGTTGGAAAGATTATTGCGTAGTCTTACTTAAAAAGGTTGGTTGTATTTAGAATTTCAAATACAAACCATTTGTCATCGTGTTTTAAAACGGTGAGCGGTATATGAACTTCATTGTTACCATTTAGAAAACTAACTTCTAAAATTCTAGGAACAGTTTTAGGCTCTTCAGTTTCATAATACTTATACGATTCATACTTAAATGTTGCTCTATCCACATTGTTCTCTTCAATGGCTTTTTGAATTCGATCGAGATTCAATTCAAATCTATTTTTAAGATCAGACAACATGTCTTTTTCAATCTCTTCATCAGTTTTAGATGCGGTTGCTGCTGGTGAAAGCACTCTAGCCAAACCTGCGTTTGGTGCAAATTCATTTATTAGAGCTGGATTAATATCAATTACAGCTTTTGCGAATGACTCTGCCACTTTGGTTAATCC
>JABDQY010000247.1 GCA_013042025.1 Bacteroidia bacterium | reverse complement strand
GGATTAATGTGTCCTCCAATATTTAAACCTCTTCGTTGACCTATTGTGTAAAAATGAGCTCCATTATGTTGACCTAAAACCTTTCCATCGTCTTCTTCATAGAAGTGTTCTTCTTGGTCTTCTAGCTTCTTTTCATAACCCTTCCAATTGTTGGCTATTTCAACAACATTTCCTTTTTTCTCTTTCAACTTCTGTTTCAGAAAATCAGGCAATTTCACTTTTCCAATAAAACATAGCCCTTGAGAATCTCGTTTCTCGGCAGTAACTAAGTCTTGATCTTTGGCAATTTGTCTCACTTCGCTCTTCTTTAATTCTCCTATTGGAAAGAGGGCCTTCTTTAATTGCTTTTGGTTAATCTGACATAAAAAATAACTCTGATCTTTGTTGTCGTCTTTGCCCGCGAGAAGTTGAAACCTATCTTTTTCTGTTCCTTTTCTACAATAGTGCCCTGTTGCAACGAAGTCAGCCCCGAGTTTTTCAGCATGCTTTAAAAAGGTGTCAAACTTAATTTCCCGATTGCACAGCACATCGGGATTTGGCGTTCTGCCCTGCTTGTATTCGTTGAACATGTATGAAACAATTCGTTCATAATATTCTGAACTAAGATCGATTGTATGAAAAGGGATGTTTAGTTTTTCTGCTACCAAAAGTGCATCCTTGCTATCTTCTTCCCAAGGACACTCATCGCTAATAGTAAATTCAGTATCATGCCAGTTTTTCATAAAAACCCCAATTACCTCGTGCCCTTGTTCTTTCAACAAAAATGCAGCCACAGAAGAATCAACTCCACCTGACAAACCAACAACAACTTTAGCCATAACGTTAATCTACAATTTGAATTTTATAGTAATAAACCAGGTTGCTTTTCTTAAGCTTTACAACGTATATTGATGGTTCAACAACAGAAATATCAATACTATTGTTCATTACCTTTCCGTCTTGAATAAGCTTACCATCCATACTAATAATTTCATATGGACTGAATTCAAAGCCATTAACAAACATTTTTGTTCCTCGTTTAACCGGATTTGGGTAAAGGATTAACTTATTAGATATATTATTGGAACCTGCAATAAATGCAAGAGAATAGCTTTTTGTTACACTATCTTCACTACACAAATTAAATGTTTTGAATTTAACGGTGTAATCCCCTTTGTCCGGATATTGATGCGTTGGGTTTGTGTCGGTTGAAGAGCTGCCATCGCCAAAAGTCCATAGTTGTGTTTCTGCATCTGTTGCTTCACTAGTAAACTCTATTTCTAGGCCCAAAACTACGTCAGAGAATTGTGCAACAGTATTCTGAACAACGAAGATCGAATCTGATTTTTCAATTCCAGATATACATTCATTTTCAACAGAAACGGTAAGACTATGAACGCCTCCACTTGTCCAATTAACAGTGACGCTTGTCTCTCCATTTGCACCAGCAATAGACCCTCCACCTGATAGGCTCCAAGTATACAATTCAGCATTGTCAACTAAATTTACATTATATACTTGAGCTCCTAAACATACACTGTCTTCTAAGAAAACAAAGTTAGGAGTATCCAATTGATTCGCTTTAACGAAAACCGTCTTCTCAAGGGTATCTGATCCAATTACGTTAGTTACAATCATCTGTATTGTTTTAGTTCCTGAAGTTGAATAGCTAACTGTATGCGGACCTATGTTTGAACTAGAAGCTGGTGTTGCGTCTAAGCCAAAATTCCAAGAATATGTTGATACACTACCTTCTGTACTATCGGAAATCACGATATTGTCTCCTGGACAAATTACCGTGTCCTCTATAGAAAATTTAGCGTCTGGCGGTGTTAATGTGCAAGTGCTATTAGGAACTGCTATAATTGGTGTTGGACCACAAGGACTTGAAGCTTTACCCTTGTTCATTATATAAACACCCGCATCAATATCACTAGTAACAAGATCAGATTTGCGTTGACCACTTGACAATGAATAATGCATTAATTTAGAAGCATCTCTAACGTGAGCGAGTTGATGACCGTGTCCTAGCTCATGCGTTGCAACACTTTGAAAATCATATTGATTACCTGCCGGACTTCCTGTACCATAATACCAACTGTAAGTACTATCAAATTCAATATCTAGTTCCTTTACAATCCAATTAAGGTCGTTTCCAAAATTGTAATAACATCCGGTATACCAACTATAACAAACTCCAAGCTTGCTGTCACCAAAATTGGTGAAACGAACAACATTTACATCATCACTTCCTACAGAGTCTGTAGTTGTATTTGTTCCGATAATCCAATTCATTTGAGTTTCACACCTCCACTCTTCAAGAGAGCGAGTAAAGGATTGAACGGCATCTGATTTTGATGCAAAATTATTGGTCATTTGCCACGTATATCCTCCGGCATTATTATCATTTACATGATCGATTTCAAATGCAAATGTGTCAGAACCCAAAGGGAAAAAAATATTAGAATGTGCCCATTCAACAAATAAATCTTCAGATGAATTTCCCGATTCTCCTAGATTGTTTGTTACTCGTATAGTTCCTGTTCCTGCTCTGGATGGCACAAACACTTTAATCTGACTATTACTCCATGATTGATATTGGGTAGAAACGGGAGGATAGTAATAACTGCCTGAACCTGAATTGGCATCTCTAAACCCCACTTTTCCTGATCCTCTAGCAACACCAAAATTACTTCCGTAAATGGTTAAAAGCGTTCCAGTTCCAGAAGATAGCGTATCGGTACTGAGCGAATCCACAATTGGGTTAGCAAGTGCTCTGATTCGTTTATAAATAGCTTCTGGATAAAATGCTTTTATTTCTTGAATCGGTTCTTTGGTAATTGACTTAATGGTTTCATACAAATCTCCTGATATTGAATAGTAATTATACTCAAAATCAAAAGCCTTAACGTCCAATAAATCATATTGAATAAAAGACTGCACAGAAGCGATAGGTTTATAAAGGTTACCTGTGTGCCCTATATTAAAATCACCGTTTCTCAATAGAAAAATACCCACTTGCTGATTCTCCAATTCCAGAGACGGAGAAACATGGAGTTTATCCAATCCTACAGTTCCACCCTCAGTTACAACAGTAATAACTTGTGAAGCCGAACCTTTAAATGACCTATAAACTTCAATCTGATTAAGGGTATATATAAACTTATGATTTCTATCCCAAGTACTTTTGGAAGAGATTACTTTTCCTTCTACTACAAGACTACTCTTTTCAACTCGCTTATCAAGCGACCAGGGTACTATTGTGCATTGAGAAAAGACATTGAGGCTAACGAAAATAGCCACAACTAACATTACAATTTGTTTCATATTTATTAAATATTGTTGAATGGTCTTTTTTGTAGAATCTTACGCTTATAACTAGATTGAAAGACCTAATTTTGAAAACAAATTTATACAGAAACCTACGGCAGAACAATTTAATATTAACATTTGCAGCGATTTGGAACAAAGTAATAAAATTACAATTGGAATATTAGGTGGCGGTCAGCTTGGAAAAATGTTATTCGAGGCTGGATCTCCTTTAAACAATCGCTATAGATTTTTAGAATCTTCTCCCGATTGTCCTGCTTCGTTAGTTTGTAATAATCAGGTTGTTGGGGGTTTAATGGATGCAGATAAAATTGAAACTCTTGCTGAGGGCTGTGATGTTATTTCTTATGAAATAGAGCACGTAAATATTGATGCTCTGCGTAAACTTGAAGAAAATAATAAATCTGTATTTCCAAAGTCAAATGTACTTAAAACCATTCAAGACAAGGGGCTTCAAAAGCAGTTTTATAGAAATCACAATATTCCAACGTTAGACTTTATTTTATCCACTTCTGCTAATCTTCAAACGAGTGTTGAACGTTGGCCTGACACCAAATTTGTTTTGAAACATCGTAAAGGAGGATACGACGGAAAAGGCGTTCAGGTAATTACAAAATCACAATATGCAGAGTTATTAAGTTCAAAAGATGATTCTATAAACAATGATTCAGGTTTTGTAATTGAAAAATTTGTGCCTGAAGTAACTGAAGTGGCCGTAATTGTGGGTGTAGCTCAAGATGGTACAATAACAAGTTATGATCCTTGCGAGATGGTATTTGATCCAAAATCGAACTTAATGGATTATCTTATAGCCCCAAGCAGTTTGTCTCAAGAAATTAATAACAGATGCAAAGAAATTGCTACTAAGGTAGTACGGTCGTTCGATAGTCCTGGATTATTTGCGGTTGAGTTGTTTATTGATGACAATGATGATGTGTTTGTGAACGAAATTGCCCCACGTCCGCATAATAGCGGGCACCATACGATAGAATCATGCATAACCTCACAATATGAGCAGCTTAATAGAATACTATTAAATCAGCCTTTGGGGGATACACGGCTAATGTGTCCTGCTGCAACATGCAATATCGTTGGACCTCCTGACGTTTTGGGGGAATATATAATTGACAATTTAGATGAAATCTTATCTATTTCTGGAGTCTATATTCATATGTATGGAAAGGCTTCAACTTCTCCTTATAGAAAACTTGGTCATTTCACTATTCTGTCAGAAACCAAGGAGGAAGTAGTAAACAAAATGAAACAGGTAAAAGAACTACTAAAAATAAAAAGCACTTAATTTGAACTAGTAATGGCAGATGTATTAATAATTATGGGGTCTGACTCCGATTTAAAAGTAATGTCTGAAGCGGCATTGGTTTTAGATGAACTTCAATTGAATTACGATTTAACTGTAGTCTCAGCACATCGTACACCAGACCGTATGTACTCTTTTGCTAAAGATGCTTTAAAAAAGGGATATAAATTAATTATAGCTGGAGCGGGCGGTGCTGCACATCTTCCAGGAATGGTGGCATCTTTAACACCACTTCCTGTTATTGGTGTTCCCATAAAATCGAGTAACATGAGTGGAATTGATTCTTTATACTCTATCGTTCAAATGCCTCCCGGAATACCAGTTGCCACTATGGCAATTAATGGTGCTAAAAATGCCGGCATACTTGCAGGAAAAATGATTGGAGCACATCAACCTGATGTCATGAAAAAAGTAATTTCATATACCGCTCAAATGGAAGAAACGGTTTTAGACAAAGCTAAGAAATTGGAACATCAAGGGTTCAAAGACTACTTGAAGGGTATGTAATGATACGAGTTGACAATTGCCTTGTTTCTGAAGATGTAATAGAGAAAGCTTTTAGTTGTGATGTACTTTCTTGTAAAGGAGCTTGTTGTATTGAAGGGGATGCTGGAGCACCTCTTGAAGATAATGAAGTTGAAAGCATAGAGCAAAATCTTGATTTTATAAAGCAGGAAATGGATCAAGAAGGGTTAGAAACTTTAGAAAAGTTGGGCAACTCAGAACGCGATTCATTTGATGGAACGCTAGTTACAACATGTAAAACGAACAAGGAATGTGTGTTTGTGGTAAAGAAAGATGGTATCTTAAATTGTGCAATAGAAATTGCTAATACCAAACATGCTTTCGGTTTCCCGAAACCCATAAGTTGCCATTTATACCCAGTTAGAATAAACAGATATAATGAGTATTTTGCTTTAAACTATCATAAATGGAGTATTTGTTCGGATGCTTGTTCCAAAGGACAAGAAGATAATATTAGAGTTTATCAGTTTGCTAAAAGTGCATTAGAAAGAAAGTTTGGAAAAGTTTGGTATGAGAATCTAGAATCTGCTGTAAAGGAACATTTTAGTAAATAGCTCTTCCTTTAATTGAAATCAGTTTTCCTTTGTAGTAAGTCTTCATTTTTGCAATTAGTCCGTTGTTGTCCCACTCTTCATATATTCCATCCATTTCTCCATCAACATAATTAACATTCATTTTCTTAGTGCCGTTTGGCCAATAATGAATTGATCTCCCATTTAATTTGCCCTCATTGTATAAGGATACTTCTTTAATTCTGCCAGAAGCATAAAAAGATTTGTAAATACCATGAACATGCCCTTCCGAATAGTTTAATTCTGCATATCCATCCGTTTCCTTTTTCTTAAGAAGACCAGTAAAAGGCATTCCTCCTAGGTAGAGAAAATTGTCTTTA
>JABDQY010000245.1 GCA_013042025.1 Bacteroidia bacterium | reverse complement strand
GGTTCATCTTTAGCAGGATATTCTTTGCACTTACTATCTGTTATACAAGGTTCCTTTTTGCAAGAAACTAATCCTATTGTGGTAATAAATAAAAGAAGGATAACATGTTTCATGTTTCGAAGTTAATAGAGATTTTCTTAGTTAGAGTAATTTACATGCAAGATTTTATCAAAGGAATAATCGTTCATTCTCTCATGCATAATCTGTAAAAGGCTAATCCTTTTCTCGATTTAATACTTTTTGAATCCTTGCTAACCGTCCATTTGTCGTGAAATTTCACATCACTTTCTGAGGTTAAAATAATTTTCCCCTTGGTATATATCCAAGTACCCGAAACGGTTAGCTGAGTTGTTTTATCACTATAGCTAAAAGTTTGGTCTTCATTAATTGTGAGATTAACTAATGCACTACCATAGTTTCCTTTTAAAAGGTTCAATTCTGTTATTTGGTTGATTGCAGAAGCTTTGGTGTTGGTAAATGACATTAACGAGAATGCAATAACGAGTAAGAGGGGATATTTCATATTCGCAATTTAACCAATTTCTAAGTCCAGCAATTGTGACTAGTAAAAAATACACTTGCATTCAGAGCAGTAATGTCATAACTGTCAGATAATCAACTAAATATAATTTTTTATTGGCTGGGCATCATTTATGAAATACTTAAACTGAACCCATAAAAATGAATCGATATGAAACGAAATTACTTAATTATTGTGCTAAGTGCACTTTTTTTAGCAGCGTGTAGTTCGGGTAAAAACCGACTAGAAAATGGTGATTATGACGTTGCAGTTTATAAGGCTGTGAAGCGATTACAACAAAAGCCAGATCATAAAAAAGCAGAGAAGGTATTACGTGAAGCATATTCATTGGCAGTAAATGGACATATGGCCAAGATAGAATATGCTGACAAATCAAACAATACATTTAAGTATGATAGAATGGTGAATGAGTATCGTTCTATTGCACGGTTAAACAATGCAATTAGGAAGTACCCAAAATACGCTAAATTGGTTACTCTTACAGATGTTACCGACGAGCTTATTTACAGTAAAAATCAAGCAGCTGAAGCTCATTTTAGAGAAGGACATACACTTCTTAACATGAATGTAAAACAACGTTCTAGAGATGCATATTTTCAATTTTTAGAAGCCAATCGATTTGTACCTGGATTTGTATCTATTGAACAATTGGACAAGGCACAAGAAGCAGGTACATTAAATGTTGTGCTAGAGTTTTCAAATAATAATAGCTTCTTTCGAGACTTCAATACAGATGTTGTTTATTCCAATGTTTTAAGCAGCTTTAGAGGAACAAGATATAGGTTCCTACGAGTGGTTGAACCTGGAGAAATGGATAGTAGACCGGATGAAATTATTCAAATTGAATTGGATGAAGCTCATATTGGTGGTGTTGACTTCTCTCGTAATGTGATTGAACTTACGAAAGATGATGTTTACATGGGTGAAGCAGAAACTGATAGTGGTGAAATTGTGGAAGTATATGGATCTGTTACCGCTGATTATATAGAGTTCTGTAAGACAATCAGTACTAGAGCCAGATTAATGATTCAACGTGTAGATGGAAAGACTGCTGGTGTAATGCAAAGACATGTAATACCAAGTAGCTACAACTGGACAGAGAAATGGGCAACATATAGGGGAGATAAGAGAGCTTTAAGTTCTTCTCAGTTGGATTTTGCTCGAAGGAGTGAACCATCTATCCCAAACCCAGATTGGTTATTTGCTCAAACAACTAGACCATTGGTTGGTCAGAGCATTGATTTCTTACGAGGCCAATTCTCATACCTAAGATAATAGACTATTGAAAGTTTTAGTTAGAGGTCCAAATCGTAACCCGATTTTGGGCCTTTATTTTTTTACGCAGCTCATACAAAAAACACTTTCAGGTCGAAATTTTAAACGACCCAACTGAATTTCGTTACCACACTTTTTACAAGTACCAAAATTTGGAAGGTCAATATCCAATAAGGCTTTGTTGAGTTTTATTAAACTTTGTTCTGTCTGTCTGAGTGCTGCCTCGTTTACACTCCTATTGTTGATGGCATCCATCCTGCTGATTCTGCCTATTGCATTCTCTGGAGAAATGGGCTTTGTTAGTTCTTTTAATTCTTCGATAGATTCAGATGCTCTCTGAATCTTTGTTTCAATAACCCTTTTAATTTCTAATTTATCAGCTTCTTGCATTACGGTAAGTAAGATTCTGCTTTTTCTACCATAGCCTTACTACCCATAAAAACAGGATTTCGTTGGTGAATTTCTGTAGGTTTAATATCCATAATACGCTGATGGCCGGTGCTAGCTTTACCTCCAGCTTGTTCTGTGATAAATGCCATAGGGTTGCTCTCAAACATAAGTCGCAACTTTCCTTTTGGAGCACTGGTTGTGGAAGGGTACATGAAAATTCCTCCTTTGAGTAAGTTTCTATGAAAATCGGATACCATACTACCAATATATCGTGCACTATAAGCTTTCTTATCAATAGAGTTTCTGCAGTAATCAATGTATTTTTTTACTCCATCACTAAACTGATCGTAATTCCCTTCATTAACAGAATATATTGTTCCATATTCTGGGATTTTAATATTCGGATGACTCAAACAAAAGTCACCAATAGATGCGTCTAACGTAAAGGCGTTAACTCCTTGACCTGTAGTGTAAACTAACATAGTACTACTTCCATATATAATATACCCAGCTGCAACTTGACTTACACCCTTTTGTAAAACATCTTCCATCGTTACAGGTCCACCAACCGGACTAAGTCTTTTGAAAACTGAAAATATGGTACCTATAGATGCATTCACATCAATATTGCTGCTACCATCAAGTGGATCCATTGCCACAATGTATTTAGAATCTTTGTTTAAAGTGGTTTGAATATGATGTATATCTTCCTCTTCTTCAGAAATGATTGCACAACAATCACCACCTAATGTAAGCGATGATTTGAACTCATCATTCGCAATCATGTCAAG
>JABDQY010000240.1 GCA_013042025.1 Bacteroidia bacterium | reverse complement strand
TGATTAGATTTTGAACAGGGTGATTTTGACCTCGATGTCCGTGGTGCATTTTAAACGTTTTCATTCCAACAGCTTGTGCTAAAATTTGAGATCCTAAACATATACCGAACATTTTTTCATCGGCAGCAATAATATCTTGAAGTGTTTTAACCGCATACGACATAGCAGCAGGATCACCTGGTCCATTGCTTATCATAAATCCATCAGGATTCCACTTTTTCATATCAGCATAACTGGTGTCACCTGGAAATACTTTAACATGACAACCTCTATCTGTCAAACATTTTACAATATTGTCTTTAGATCCCAAGTCTAATAATGCTACTTTTTTATTTCCTCCAGAATTGGATTCATAGCTTTCTTTACTCCAAACTTTACTACTTAACTCAAGGCCTTCCATGCTTGGAATATCTTTAGCCATTTTCTTAAGCTGTTCCGTATCTAAAATCTCCGAACTAATTACACAGTTCATAGCTCCCTTGTCTCTGATATGACGGACAATTTCACGTGTATCTACATCACTAATTCCTGTTAAACCATTATCAATTAAATAGTCGTTTAAACTTGAATCTGCCATGCTTCTTGAAAAAGTAGGTGAGTACTTCTTACATACCAAACCTGAAATTTTAATGGATTTTGACTCGGCATCAATTGAGGCAGCTCCATAGTTTCCGATATGATCCACTGTCATAACTAAAATTTGACCGAAGTAAGAGGGATCGGTAAAGACTTCTTGGTAACCCGTCATTCCTGTATTGAATGCGATTTCACCTGTTGTTGTTCCTATTTTGCCTACGGCATTTCCTTGAAAAATGGTACCATCTTCTAGTACCAAATACGCTTTTTGAGAATTAATTACAGACACTGTTAATTAGATTTTGGCAAAGGTAAAAATACTTGCATGAGAAAAGATATTAGTTATCAAAATGTAATCAACGAAACGCCTTTTAAGATTATGGTATTTCAAATCATTATACTTGTAAATAAAATTCATTTAATGAAAAGCTGTTATGAAGTATATAATAGAAACAATTGTTAATTTATCAAGAGAAGAGGTTGTTGCCAAATTTATGGATGAAGATTCTTTGAAGCATTGGATGGAAGGACTGAAAAGCATCGAACTCATAGATGGTGTTGCAGGAGAAAAAGGTGCAAAATCGATTGTAAAGTTTGATACGGGTAAACGTAAAATAGAAATGGAAGAAATAATTGTCGACAAACAACTCCCTGACTTTATTACAATGCAGTATAATACAAAACAAATGGTCAACACAAATACACACAACTTCATAGATCTTAAAAATGGAACTACCCGTTTAAAAATTGATCAAGAATTTAAATTGAATGGAATTGTAATGAAATTAATGGGTGTATTGATGAAAGGAATGTTTAAAAAGCAATCTAAAAAGTATTCGGATGCCTTTAAAGCTTTTGCTGAGGAAGGAAAAAGTGTGTTAGATTATTAATTAATTCAACCAGTTCTTTAAGAGTTTATTTTCTCCATCAACAATACTTAATTCAAAATCCATTGTTGGACTTTTCTGATATTCCAGTTTGGTATTGTGAAGTTTTCCATCTCTTGAATAAACAATCCCCACAGTATCATTTACAGTGAAATGATTATCATGATTTTCGAAATTATCAGAAAGCTTCCATCCGTCTAGGCCTATAATTTCATCGTTTACACTTAATCCAGCAGCAATAGCAGGACTGTTTGCTGCAATACTGGTTATCACCACAGTTCCTTTTGTATTGCTAGATTTTATACCACTCCAAGATCTGCAAGACTCACTATTTTTATCCTTCACATCAATTCCATATTCACTAAAAGTTGCTAAGTAATCTAAAGCTTTAGTAGAGAAAACTACATTATCGAAAAACTTTTGCAGGCTTCTTCCAGCTACTTTGCTACATACATCCATAAATTCCTGATGAGTAAAGCCTTTGTTTCCATTTTTGTAATAATCTGCATAGAGTTTTCTCATCACGTCATCCAAAGACTTTGTTCCTGATTTTCTTATCTCCAAATCCAATAAAAGGGCAGCAATCATTCCTTTATTGTAGTATGAAATCTCAGTATTTACAGATTCAGCTTTAGGCATATAGCTTTTAACCCATGCTAGTTTACTACTTTCTGCAAGTGTCATCACATCTTTACCTGGAGTGTTTTCAAACCGATTAATTTGTTTTGAAATAACTTTCAGATACTCTTCTTTAGAATACATGCCTAGCTTATATAAGGTCATATCGTCATAGTAAGAAGTTATGCCTTCAGCTATCCACAACATTTCGGTATAGTTCTCTTTGTCGTAATCAAAAGGTCCTAATTCTTTTGGCCGAATTCGTTTAACATTCCAAAGGTGGAAATACTCGTGTGCTATTAATCCAAGAAACTTACGATACTTCTCTTTATTGGTATACGCCCAACGATTAATCATACTACATTGGCTATTCAAGTGCTCTAGACCTCCACCACCATTGCCTACGTTGTATACAAAATGCACATACCTTTCACAAGGATGATCACCCATCAATTCAACCTGAGAATCACTTATTTTCTTAAAGTCTTCTTTGACCACTTCTAAATCATAATTACCTGTTCCAATCATAACAATTTGATGAGGAACATTATTGCTGGTATATGAAGTCACATCAAAATTCCCAATAGCAATTGGAGAATCTGCAAGTAAATCATAATTATTGCAGGTAAAAACAAACCCCATTGCCTTGATTTGAGGTAACGCAACTTCTACATTATTCCATTCTTTATAAGGATTGATTTTTAAGACAATTTGTTGATCGGCAAATCCTTCTAAATAACCAAATGCTGATACACCATGTAAATATGCGTAGTTTTCATCAGCATAACTCTGGCGAACGCTTACTGTGAAGCAGTACACATCATAGGTTAATTTTACATTCCCCGTGATGCCTTCAGTATCAATTCTCCATGTATTTTTATTAATTCGATCTACGTCTAAATTACCAGCTTTCACATTCTCAAATGCATTGCTAAATTCTCGAACCTTATAAGAACCAGGAGTCCACACTGGAACCTTAAAATCTATAAAGTTTTTACCTTGTGGATTAAATTCAATAGATACCGTAACGTAATGAGATTTTACCTTTTCAAAACTTACCGTATAATTGATTGCACTGGCTGACATAGATATAATAATTAAAAAGACAAATGAAAAAAGCGTTTTAAGCATACGGCAAATGTGCCTTTTTTTTTTGAATTACTTAATTATAAAATAGTCTATTGAATCTGATAAGAATGAACTATTTCCAGAGATCATCACAATATATAGAGATATCCCCAAAATCAAATTTCCAATACTTTTTCTTAGGAATTTTGGCTTTTCTTCTAGCCCTTTTTTGTTC
>JABDQY010000061.1 GCA_013042025.1 Bacteroidia bacterium | reverse complement strand
CTGTTTCTGTTCTTAGCCTATAATCGCCTAAATCTAAACCTCTAAAACCAGCATCAAACGCTTGTTGAACTTCAATGGAAGTAAAATCTCCTTCAGGACCAATTAGAATTAGACTTTCTAAATTTTTATTACGCTCTTGTTGTGTTTTAGGCTGATCTTCATAGCAATGTGCAATCCATTTTTCTTCAACTTCTAATTGGAGCACCTCTTCAAAGTCCATTTCTTGAACTTTGGGTATATAGAATCGGAGGCTTTGTTTAACAGCGGAAACAACCTTTTTTTCAATTCGCTCCATATTGGTTCGGGTTCTCTCTGTGTTTTTTGTATTCATTAACACAATTTGTTTCACCCCTATTTCAACCAACTTTTCTATCATCCACTCCAGCCGATCCCTATTTTTAGTTGGAGCAATGGCAATTGTTATTTTTTCGGTTTGTTCGTAATGCTCATTGGATAAGATAGTGCATTCAACTCCTCGTTTAGAGACCGAATCTGTACCACATTTAAATCGATTACCTTTACCGTCTATGACGTAAATGATATCTCCAGCTTTTCTGCGTAGCACCAAAGCACAATGAGCTGCTTCTTGACCTTCTAACGAAAGTTCATTTCCATTAATACGATTGGTATAAAAGAGGTTATTCAAAGCTAGTTAGAGGTCAAATGTAAAATTTATATGGATTAATCCCATAAACATAGAATCACTAAATATTTTTCAATATTCAACTTAATCAATACTTATTGTTAGAATATGCATCTTATCATCCTATTCTCTGCGGCAAGCAGTAAGATGCATAAAAATTCCTTATTTCAGCTGTAAACCTTTAATCCAAAGCTTTCAACTCGGAAACCAGATCTGTGAGCACTTTTTTAGCATCACCAAACAACATATTGGTTTTGTCTCTAAAGAACAACTCATTCTGAATACCTGCATATCCTGCATTCATACTTCGTTTATTGACAACTACATTTTTTGCGTTCTCAACTTCAAGAATTGGCATACCATAAATCGGACTTGTTGGATCTGTTTTTGCAGCTGGATTAACTACGTCATTTGCTCCTACAACCAAAACAATATCGGTTTGTGGAAATTCTGGATTCACATCTTCCATTTCTTTTAGTTTATCGTAATCTACATTACTCTCTGCTAAAAGCACATTCATATGCCCAGGCATTCTACCTGCAACGGGGTGAATTGCATATGCAACTTCTACACCTCGTTCTTCTAATATTTGTTCTAATTCTTTTATTACGTGTTGTGCCTGAGCTACGGCTAAACCATATCCTGGTACAATTAAAATCTTTTTACTGTAGTTCATTTGTACAGCTAAATCACTCGGGCCTACTTCTTTCACATTTCCTTGTGGACCACCTCCACCTGCTGCTTCAGTCTCTCCAAATGCTCCAAATATTACGTTAAACAACGGCCTGTTCATCGCTTTACACATAACCAATGTAAGTAACGTTCCAGCAGAACCTACTAAGATACCCCCAGTTAACATCACTTGATTTCCATAAAGAAATCCTCCAAACGCCGCAGCTAAACCTGTAAACGAGTTTAAAAGAGAAATAACTACAGGCATATCAGCTCCACCAATTGGTATAACAAATAGAATCCCATATAATATAGCAGCTGCAAATAATGTATATATATGCAGCTCGTTTGCGGTACCTGTATAAACTATATAGGCAGCATATATGAATAAACCTACCAATATGATAGTATTTAAAATATTGTACTTAGGCAGGCGTATTGCGTTTCTTAATGTACCATTTAGTTTAGCCCAAGCAATCATACTTCCACTAAACGAAACAGATCCTATTACCATTCCCGCTAAAATTACACTCATACTTGTTGCATCACCAACATAATGGTGAAACTCAACTAAACCTATTAGTGCAGCACAAGCACCACCCATTCCATTGAAGAGTGATACCAATTCTGGCATTTTGGTCATTTGAACTTTTTTCGCAGTTACCCAACCTACAATTGTTCCTAATGCAATAGCACCAAATATTAACCAATAAATCAAAGAGCTAACTTCTCCTTTATGAAAAAATATTGCAGCAATTATGGCTCCTATCATTCCAGCTGCGGCTAGAAGGTTCCCGTTTCTTGCAGTCTTAGGATTACTAAGCATTTTCAATCCCATAATGAATGAAACTGATGCTAATAGATAGACAATATGTTTAATTTCTACAATCATTATTTCTTCTTTTTAAACATTTCTAACATTCTATCTGTAACTACGAAACCACCTACTACATTAAGTGTTCCTAAAAATACTGCGATGGTACCTAAACTTAAACCTAAAATATTGTCAGGTTCAATATTGAGCATTAGTAAAATTGCACCAACAATAACTACTCCGTGAATAGCATTTGCACCACTCATTAGTGGGGTATGAAGTACTGCAGGAACTTTTCCTATTACTTCAACTCCAACAAAAATCATAAGAATGACAATAAAGATAATCTCCTTATTTTCTGTAAAAAATTGTATAAAATCGTTCATTATTTAAATTTTCAAATTTGACTGTTTCTAGCTCGCAACTGTTCTATTGTTAACGATAAGAGTACCTGTTGTAATTTCATCTTCCATGTCCCATTTAAAATTACCATCTTCCATCAAATGAGCCAGGAAAGTGTCAATGTTTCTACTCAGCAATTCACTGGCATTGGTAGGTATTTGAGCTGGGAAATTACTTACCCCAACTATTTTCACACCATTGTGAGTTACCGTTTTATCTGCTTCACTTAGAGCTGTGTTGCCTCCTTTGGCTACAGCCATATCCACTATAACTGAACCATTTTTCATCATTTCAATTTGTTCTTGACTTATCAAGACGGGTGCTTTTGCTCCCTGAACAAGAGCGGTTGTAATTACTAAATCAGCTTGTGCCAAAGACTTATTAACTGCTTCTTTTTGCTTAGCAAGATATTCTTCAGTTACTTCTTTCGCATAACCACCTTCCACTTTAACTCCATCATCTTCTACGGTTATAAATTTAGCTCCAAGAGATTCCGTTTGTTCCTTACATTCTTGACGAACATCGGTTGCTTCAACTACAGCACCTAATCGTTTTGCGGTTGCAATTGCTTGTAAACCTGCAACCCCTACTCCAAAAATCAACACTTTACTAGGTGTAATTGTACCAGCAGCAGTCATTAACATTGGAAATATTTTTCCCAAATTGTCTGCTCCACAAATCACTGCTTTATAACCAGATAAGTTACTTTGAGAACTTAATACATCCATGCTTTGTGCTCTCGAAATTCGAGGCATAGCATCTAAGCTAAAAGCTGCAACTCCTTTTCCTTCCAATTGCTTAATTAAATCTTCGTTTAAGCGATGGAATAATTGAGATAACCAGATTTGACCACCTTTAAGAGCAGCAATATCATCTGAGGAAGGAGGATTGATTTTTACAACAACATCTGCAGCAGCAATTGCTTCAGATACATTGGAAGCAATAGTTGCTCCCGCATTGGCATAATCCGAATCGGTAAATGCTGCTTTTGCTCCTGCATCTTTTTCTACAATGATTTCAAAGCCAAGACCTTGGAGCTTAGAAATAGATTTAGGTACAATTGCAACACGTGTTTCACCGTTTTCGGTTTCTTTGAGTACGGATAGTTTCAAGACTTCTAATTTTGGGTGTAAAGGTAGAAGAAAATCGTAATACCTACTTACTCCAATGTAATTTTCTGCACCACACGTAAACCAAGGTTATTTTCTAGCTCAACGAATACAATTCCATCAGCATTATCTTCAACCTGAAATGACGAATTACCCAATTGCAAGGTCTTCAATTTTTGACCGGACAAATTAGTTACAGAAACCAATGTATACTCGCTCGATATATAAAAAACCCCTCTATTTGGGTTGGGGTAGACAAGAACATCATCTTCACCTTGTGCTTTAATTCTACCTAAACCACAACTTACCTTAACTTCTGTAGTATCACTTAAGCTACATTTTGTAACTATTAACCGAATGGTATAATTACCTGATTGGCTATAAGAATGTGACGCATTTTGGGTTGTTGAAGTAGCACCATCTCCAAAGTTCCATCTATAGGTTTCATTTGATGGCAGTCCTTCAACACTAAATTCACAACCTTCTTTTTCAACTGAAAATGCTGAATTCGCATCGTTAATTCCACTATTATAGGTACTTTGATTGCGATAAAAAACAGCATTAACCGCTGAAATAATTGAATCCCTCTCTACAGCGGATATTGAAGTTGAATAGGTAATTAAAGATGGGTCTTTCCTTGAAATTGCAGAATAAAATGTAAACGCAGCAGCAATAGATCCTTTCAAAGATGGATGGGACTGATCTGCAGAGTACAGTTCTAGTGCAGGACTATTTAATCTTAAATAATTCCAAACTGCTCCTACCGGACTAACTTCTCCACCGTTATTATCTCCCATCTTCTGATAGTTCGAATACAAAATACTATCCATTCCTTTATACGTGCAGACAGGTGGCCAATTTGCACAATTTTGAGCATCTCCATTTTTTCTACCCCAAGTCATGTAAAAAAGTGGAACAGTACAACTGTTAATACTTCGAATACTATCACACAATTGCTTTGCATAAGGAAATACATCTGAAGCAACCTGACCATCTGGCCAAGAGGGTTCTTGGCTTTGCCCTTGCAACACAACATAATCCCAATTTTCACTTCGTATCAAGTCGTAAACTTGCGGATTTCCAGCATGCGATAAAAAACGCGATCCCCCAGGAGTATGCGATTGCACAAGAAATGTATCTCCTGCTGACCATGCAACATTCTTCACCAAACTTGGCAAGTTATTATACGCGGTATAACTGTTTCCGATAAAAAGGATTTTTGTTGTTTGAGCATGTGCTAAGGCTCCCCCACAGAGCAAAAT
>JABDQY010000229.1 GCA_013042025.1 Bacteroidia bacterium | reverse complement strand
GGTGTACTTGTAAAATTTAGCCTTCCTCTTCATTGATCCAATCCTATATTTGAGGACTGTGTTCAAAGTAATTAAAGCTTCATACAACGATGACAATTACCATCATACAATTCAACTGAGAAATAATGTGCTCAGAAGCCCGTTGGGACTTGACATTGCTGACGACGACTTATCAGATGAAATCAATCAAATTCATTTTGTTGCAATTGAAAATAATGAAGTAGTAGGTGTCGTAATTTTGGTCCCAAATTACAAGGATAAAGTTGGTAAGCTTCGACAAATGGCAACTTCCCCACAAGTGAGAGGGAAAGGTTATGGAATTGCTTTAGTGAATGCTCTTGAAACCTATGCTGCTCAAAATGGTATGACAACAATAGAACTCAACGCACGTCACTATGCTGTGGGGTTCTATGAAAAAATTGGATACACTATCTGTTCAGATGTGTTTCAAGAAGTCGGGATTAATCACTATACAATGCAGAAGGAAATTATCACAGTTTAGAAGCTACTATTACGCATACCTAACAAATTTCGTTCTATTTAAACCACTCCACCCCATTCTTAAAAATATCCATAAACTCCATTTCAGGGATATTTTTCATAAGGCCTTTGCGGTAACGTTCTGGGTGTCCCATACGCCCGTATATTTGACCTGAAGCATCTGTAATCCCTTCTATACCATGAACCGATCCGTTTGGATTATAGGGCATATCCAGAGCTACATTCCCTTCAAAGTCTACATATTGAGTAGCTATCTGTCCGTTTGCTGCTAGTTCTTTTATCATATCATCACTTGCGTAGAATCTACCTTCACCGTGAGAAAAAGGAACCATGTACTTCTTGCCTAGCATTCCTGTTAGCCAAGGGCTTTTAGCACTCTTCACTTCCACTTGAGCTGTTTGACTAATATGTCTACCAATGCTATTAAATGTCATAGTTGCCGAACTTTCATCTAAATCCCGGATTTCACCATATGGCAATAATCCCGATTTAACTAAGGCTTGGAAACCATTGCATATACCGAGCATCAACCCTCCACGTTTCAAAAAAGCGTGTACAGCTTCTTTTATTTGAGGATTTTTTAACACAGATACAATGAATTTAGCTGAACCATCTGGCTCATCTCCTGCAGAAAATCCTCCGGGAATCATCACAATGTTAGCAGCATTGATTTGCTCTACAAATGCGTGGATTGATTCTCGAATCGCATCCTCATTATAATTGGTGAATAAACGAGTATGAACATCCGCACCAGCTTCTACAAAAACATGCTCTGTCTCGTACTCACAGTTTGTACCTGGAAATATCGGAATAAATACCCATGCTGTAGAATTGTTCGATGATTTAATTAAATCATTGGAAGATGAATTACATTCAACATTTAAAGACTTGTCATGACTTGGAGTAGCAGATGGGAATATGGGTTCCAAGGTGCTTTCCCAAGCAGATGTAAGCTCTTCAAGATCAAAGTTTTCTCCATTAATAGTAAGCGAATTACTCCCTGTTTTTCCAAGCAATTCATATCCTTCAAGCTCAGAAGTAGATTCGATAATTAAGCTACCAATTTGTGGTTTGAAACAATCTTTTCTATAGTTGATATCTGCTCCTATTCCGTTACCAACAGCCATTTTGAAAACAGCACTTGCAAGTCCACCTTCCTTTATGATTTGTGCAGAAATGATTGTTCCATTCTGGATATGAGAATGAATATCCGAATAGTTTCTGTTTAGTTGATCATAGTTAGGAACTCCACTTACATCTGCCTGATGCTCTGCAAGATAAAGGAAGTTTCCCTCTTCTTTAATTTCTGGAGATATGATGTTTTTCAACTCTCCAACCGCACAAGCAAATGAAATAAGTGTTGGTGGAACGTGGATGTTTTCATACGTGCCACTCATGGAGTCTTTACCACCAATTGCAGCCGTTTCAAATTCAAGTTGTGCTTCTAATGCCCCAAGTAATGCCTGCAATGGTTTACCCCATTTCTTTGCATCTGAACCTAATCTTTCGAAATATTCTTGGAAGCTCAATCGAGCATCTTTATGATTACCGCCACTAGCTACAAGTTTAGATAGTGATTCCACCACAGCATAACCACCCATCAAGAATGGGTTTTTGTTCGCCAAATCAGTAGAAAATCCCCAAGTAGAAATTGCCACTGTATCTGTAGACTTGTTGAGTACAGGTATTGTATTTACACTAGCCAGAGCAGGAGTCTTTAGGTGCTTTCCACCCAAAGGCATCAATACCGTTGTACGCCCCACATGTGAATCAAAGTTCTCGATTAACCCTTTTTGAGAAGCTACATTTAGGTTAGATAGTTCCTTTTTAAAGTTTTCATTGGTCAATGGACTGATCATTTGACCCTCTGCCCAACTTTCACTCACAGCTTCAGCATGCATACTTTTATCCGTGCCAGCAGTGTCAAGGAATTCTCTATCAAGATCTACTATTTTTTCTCCTCTCCAAAAGATTTGCATTCTCCCGCTATTTGTTACCTCTGCCACTTCCACAGCAAGTAAATTCTCTTTTGATGCATGAGCAATAAAATTGTCAGCATCTTTAGCTTCTATCACCACAGCCATTCTCTCTTGAGATTCAGAAATAGCTAATTCCGTTCCATTTAGCCCTGCATATTTAGTTGGAAGTTTGTTTAAGTTAATATTTAAACTATCTGCTATCTCACCGATTGCTACGGATACGCCACCAGCACCAAAATCATTACATTTTTTAATGAGTCGCGTTACTTCTGGTTTGCGGAATAGACGTTGTATTTTTCTTTCTTCTACCGCGTCTCCTTTTTGTACCTCTGCACTAAGTGTATTGATGGAGGTTTCATCTTGAACTTTACTGGATCCAGATGCTCCACCTACACCATCTCTACCTGTTTTACCTCCCACCATAATCACTCTGTCTCCTGGCAGTGGTGCTTCTCTGCGTACCCAATCTTTAGGTACTGCTCCTGCCACATAACCAACTTCCATTCTTTTGGCTTTGTATCCAGGATCGTATACCTCTGCAATTTGAGAAGTAGCTAGTCCTATTTGATTACCATAAGATGAATATCCTTTTGCAGCAGTTTTAGTTATTTTTTTCTGTGGAAGTTTTCCCTCTAATGTATCTTCTATTCGTTCACGAGGATCTGCAGAACCCGTAACACGCATTGCTTGGTATACAAATGCCCTGCCACTTAAAGGGTCTCTAATAGCTCCACCTACACAAGTAGATGCACCACCAAAGGGTTCTATTTCTGTAGGGTGATTATGCGTTTCATTTTTGAATAATAAGTACCAATCTTGTTTCTCTCCTTCTACATCTACTTCTATCTCAATGGTACAAGCATTGATTTCGTCGGTAATTACCAAATCATCTAACTTGCCATTCGCTCTAAGATACTTCGCTGCTATTGTACCAATGTCCATTAGAGAAATAGGTTTGTGTTCTCTATTAAGCTCTTTTCTAATTGCCAGATATCTTTCAAAAATAGATTCCAGTTTTTGAGCCAAATCTCCTGCAAATTTTATATCTGTTAGCTCAGTAAAAAAAGTGGTATGTCTACAGTGATCACTCCAATACGTATCTAGGACTTTAAGCTCTGTTTCAGTAGGGTTTCTATTTTCCGTTTTAAAGTAATTTTGAATAAACTTCAAATCTGCTAAGTCAAAAGAGAAGCTCCAATCCTTGTGAAATGCCACAAGAGAATCTTCGTCAAATTCCGTGAAACCATCTACAATTGGCACTTCCGTTGGTTTAGGAATTGGAGGATTTACCAATTCATCTAAGTTCTTTTCATGAGAATCTACACTATTGATTAGGTAGTCCTTAATCTTGTCTATTTCTGAGTTATTTAATTTGTCAAAAACAAACAACTTACCGGTACGAATGGTAGGTTTATTGCCTACCACAAGTTGAATAGCTTGCTCTGCTGAATCTGCTCTCTGATCATACTGCCCAGGCAAGTATTCCATTGCAAATGATGAAGAATTAACATCCGTAGGATTTTCAGAATGTGCAATGTCTGCTACTGCATCTAAAAGCACCGTCTTAAGTTTATCCCAATTCTCTTTTCTAGCATCAAATACATCATAAATAACATATTGTTTTAGATGAGTTAAAGGTGCAAATTCTTGAAGTTCAGCAAGTACTTTTTGTGACTCGACATCAAACGCGGATTTCTTTTCTACGAAAATTCTTTGATTCATGCGTGAATTTAAATGAGTGGCAAAGGTAAACGCTCCAATTAAGTGGGTGCTATTTTTAGTGAAATGTTGAGAAAAATTGAAAAATTGAAATTATGCAACTCCCACTATTCAGCCAATCAACTTAGGAGATTCCCACAATAGTTTATTTATCTATTTACATCATCTTTGCAGCCTGCAATTATTAGATAACATAAATTATCCGAGTGATTTAAAGAAACTAAGCAAAGCTCAACTTCCTCAGCTTTGCCAAGAAATACGTGATTTCTTTATTAGGAAAGTACTTGAAAACGGGGGGCATTTTAGTGCAAACCTT
>JABDQY010000228.1 GCA_013042025.1 Bacteroidia bacterium | reverse complement strand
GGATTCTATTTTTATTCCGTTACTGGAACAAATGTTGAAGGAATGCCCTTCAGTGAAAGTGGAAGACTATATATTCTTGATTAAGTGTTAAGCAGAATAGTGTCTTTTAAGGTTTCTAATTATTTCTTCTAATCCATTTAGTTTAATCTCATATACAGTTTCAAGTTGAGCACCCAACTTTCCCTTAGGGAATCCTCCTTTGCGTTTAAACCATTCTAAATATTCAATAGGCAAATCGCACAACAATCGACCACCATATTTTCCAAATGGCATTTTTACTCGTACAATTTGCTTCAGTATTTCAGAATTTGGTTGATTCAATACTTCAAATATGGACGTTATCTAAGGTAAAATTCCTATTTAAGAATAATTACTACTCCACATACCCATTAAGGGTTAATGTAATTTGTGTGGTGAAGTTGTTTGCTTAAAAAAATGTGTTTTAAGGTCTAGAAATTGTCATATAGTGTACAATTTTATAGATTTTCTTGGTTTAGATGTGGATAATCTGTTGATTTGCATATAATACATACCTTGAAAGGGGTAAGTATGTTTAGTATAACCTTATAATAACCCTTAATTATAGAACGAATGAACAACTTAAAATCTAGGTTGACATGTATTGGTATTGCCCTCATGTTAGCTGCGGTGCCAAAATTAACTTTTGGACAATCTCAAACTCCGGTACTGGAGTCAATTAATCTTCCCTTTAACATAGATGGTTATGTCGAACGGCAAAGTTCTTCGTATGGCGATTGGACGAAAGGATCACAAACAAACGGTATAGACAGTGGTAGTGTTTTCAATATAAATGGCAACACCAAGAACGTACCCTTAACCTATCACTTTAGAGATTTATTCGACACTCCTGGTTCAGGTACAGATGATGTGTTTGATGGTGGCAATAAAGCAAATGATAATCCAACATCGTGGTCATGGAAATTGGGTTCTGCTTTAGATAAGGTAGAAATGAATAATGCCAATTTACACTTTTCTAATGACACTGCAACTGGCGACTTGTGGGCTGTGATGGCTTCAGATCGATCCTCAACTAATGGTACAGGTTATCTCGATTTTGAGTTTTATCAAAAGGCTATAACTACTAATGCTCCTACTAGTTCCTCAAATGGATCGTTTAGTACAACAGGAACAGATTGTGGACGAACAGTTGGAGATCTTCTGATAACTGTTGAGTATTCGAACGGTGGCTTGGTAGATAGTATTTACTTCTATAAATGGGCGTCATCTTCGGGTTCCAGTTGTGGATATGACTGGGTAGGATTCACGATTGCTTCAGGAAATGCATTTGGATCTTCAAATTCAAGTTCTATTAACGTGCCTTATTCTGGATTTGGTTCGACAACTTATACGAACAAACAATTTGTAGAAATAGCAGTTAATATTACAGATCTCGTTGATAGTTCTCTTACTTCAAGTACGGCTTGTACTGGCCTTGCTTTTGAGTCAGTTTTTATAAAGTCAAAATCATCCAATAGTCCAACAGCTGATTTAAAAGACATGATAGCTCCGATACAATTGGAGTTAAATCTTGGAGTAGCTAAAATAAGCTATCCTGAGCCGATTTGTTCTGGTGGTGGAGTGTATTCTCCTTCGAAAAGTGGACCTCCTTCAACAGATGGTGGTACGTATAGTCTTACAGCTATTGGGACAGCAACTGGTGCTTCAATAAATACTTCATCAGGCGATGTTACAATAGCAAGTAATGCAGATGGTTCTTTCCAGGTTGTTTATGCTTATTCTCCTAGAACGGGATGTACAAAATATGATACTGCTGAAATAAATGTGGGACATCGCATTTCAGGAAATTTATTTAATGACAATAATGGATTTGTTGATAATACCGTAAATGGCACTGGCTTTAATTCCGCAGATGGTAATCAAATCTACGCAGTACTTGTCAATAACTCTGGAGAAGTAATCGAAAATGCAACGGTTGCACCTGACGGAACGTACGAGTTTAGTTGTGGTCCAAATGGTACCTATTCAGTTCTTATTAAAACTTCTGAACCGAATATTGGAAGCACTGGAAATTCTTCGGACTTGCCTACCAATTGGGCATTTACAGCTGAAAAACTTGGTTCTGGAACTGGAAGTGATGGAACTCCAAATGGTGAACTAACGGTAATTACAGTTAATGGTTCGCATGTTGGTAACGCTAATTTTGGTATTAACAAACGACCTGATGCTATTTCATATAATCACAATATACTTAAACCTATCGATGGCCAGGAAATCATCGCGGGATACGATGCGTCTGTTATTTCATCGTCGAATTTAAGAGGAGAAGACAATGAAGATGGAACTCCGTTTACACTTTCAAAAATTGAAATTACATCTTTACCTTCAAATGATAGTAATGAAGTTTGGTACAATGGAACGCAAATTACCAAAGGAGATGACGGAGTTAACCCTCCTTCTGCTTCTAACCCATATACCATTACAAGTTTTGATAACACGCTTCTTTCATTTAAAATTTACTGCTGTGAAGAAGCAACACTTTACTATTCAGTATTTGATGCTGCAAATTTAAGAGACGAGTCACCAGCATTTTACAGATATGCTTGGGCGGGTGCAGTACCAGTAGAATTTACAAGAGTTAGTGCTACTCTTATGGATGTAAATAATGTTCGTGTCAATTGGACTACGGCAACAGAAATAAACAACGAACGATTTGAGATCGAACGTTTGGTTACAGGTGAGGATGAATTTATAAAAGTTGGTGAAGTTGATGGATCAGGAAACTCTACAAGTTCAATCGATTACCAGTTTATGGATTATAGTTTAAAATCAGTTGGAAACGTTTTATATCGTGTGAAACAAATCGATTATGATGGTCAATTTGATTACTCTGATGTTGTTAAGGTTAATGTAATTTCTGAGCTTGATGTGAGTGTGTATCCTAATCCTGCAAGAGAATATTTTGTAGTTAGAGCTGGAAATATCTACGAAGAGTTAAGTATTGAATTAATGGATATGAGAGGTTCTGTCTTAGAAAAATGGACCGGAGTTAGTAAGCTTAAAGCAAGTACTGAAGGGTTACAACCTGGGATTTATTCTCTAAGAATAAGAGGAGATTATTCTGTTAAAACTATAGTGCTGCAAGTACAATAGTTGATAATTAAAAGATAACACCAAAATAATTTTAAAAGCTCGAGGTTTAACCTCGGGCTTTTTTTATTAAATGGAGGTTGGTTTTCATAGATGATACGGTGTAATTACTTCAGCGGTCTAGTTATTCTTGTTAAAAAGACAAAACAGCAAGTGGGATACTCTCATTTATTTCTATTAAATAGTTTTAACTAGATGCGGGTTATTCTGTCTTTTTAATAAGATTCTTATATCAGCAAAAAAAATGATTAGGGTCATAGGGATGTAGGGACATAGGGTTAAACTTTGTTGGGTATCTTAAATTTATTTATAATGGAGACAGCCACTAATGTAGAAGCAACCCCTAAAAACTCAACTAGAAAACCTATTAAAATAAGCGAAGCTATTGTAGAAATAGTTAGTGACTCAGGTGAAGGAGCACAAAAGTGCGGACAGAGTCTTGGAGCAATATCAGCTAAAATGGGGAATGGGGTTTGGACCGTAGAAATAATTCCAGCGGAAATTCAACCTCCTGCAAGATCAAGAGCTGGAGCTTCGGGTATACGAGTACGTATAGGCAGTAAAAAAGTAACCAATATGGGTGATCACGCTCAATTGGTTGTTGCTTTTAATGAGCAAGTGTTGTTTGGTAGAGTTACTCAAAGAGCCTATAAGCCCGGCACAGTTTTAATAATTGAAAATAAATGGGCAAACGATCCTACTGAAAAGATTCGAAATGAGTATCATGAAGCGTTAACTCATTTCAAAGAAATTGGTGCGGATGTAATTGAAATACCCATGGAGGAAGAATGCCTTAAGGTAGTTCGAGATGCTCGAAAAGGAAAGAATATGTGGGTCTTAGGAATGCTATCATTCATTTATTCACGAGATAAAGAAAAAGCAGAGAATCAGATTCATAGAATTTTCAAAAAGAAAGGAGACAAGGTAATCTTACCAAACGTAGAATTATTTAGAGCTGGTTACCAATGGGCTCAGGCAAATCTAGATTTGCATTTTGAAATTCCAGCGATGGAAACGGATGAAGAAATGGTGGTGATGAACGGGAATGAGGCAATAAGTTTTGGTGTTATGGCAGCAGGTATTGATGTCTGTTCCATGTATCCAATTACACCTGCAACATCTGCTTCTCATCATTTGGCTGAAGCAATACATAGTGTTGGGGGAATTGTTCATCAAGCAGAAGATGAGATTGCTGCAATTGGTTTTGCAATTGGAAGCAGTTATTCAGGTAAGACGGCTGTAACTATAACTTCTGGCCCTGGGATTGCCTTAAAAACAGAATTTATTGGATTAGCCGTTATGGCCGAGGTTCCACTGGTTATTGTGGATGTTCAGCGAGGCGGTCCAAGTACAGGACTTCCAACTAAGGTAGAACAAGGGGATTTACTTGCGGTGCTTTATGGAGACCCAGGTGATGCTCCAAAAGTTATTCTTGCTCCAAGTAGTATTGAAGAATGTTTCCACTTTGTAATTTTAGCACGAAAACTAGCTGAGTCATTCAGAACACCAGTTTTTGTTCTTTCTGATGCCAATTTAGCAACCGGAGTTTCACCTTTCCCTAGACCAAAGATTAACGAAGAATGGTTTGCACTCCCAATAGATCAAAGTCCTTGGAAAGAAGGAGTGCGGTCATACGATTGGAGCGATGATACAGGACTTAGTCAACGTCCTATTCCTGGCATGAAAGACGGTATGTATACATTAACAGGTCTAGCTCACGACGAGGAAAGTCATGTGGCATACGACCCTGCCATTAACCAACGTTCTGCTGAACATAGAAGTAGAAAGATAGCAGCACTTCAACAAAGTCTTAAAGTTCCTAAAGTAAATGGTGATGAAGAAGGAGATCTTCTTCTAATTGGCTGGGGTTCAACTAAAGGAGCAATTGAGGAGGCTGTAGAAAAGGCTAGAGCTGCTGGATATAATGTAAGTAATCTTCATTTACACTTTTTAAGTCCACTTGAACCTGGAATTAAAGAGATAATGCAGAAGTTTAAAAAAGTGGTAGCAGTAGAAATTAACTACAGTGATGTAGTTGGAAGACCTTTAATCACAGAAGAAAATAGACGACATTCACAGCTTGCTTTTTATCTGAGAGCAGTTACACTAATAGATATTGATTCATACAGTAATGTATTTGGGCAACCTATGAGCCCTATGAGAATTTTTAGAATGATAGAAAGAACATTCAAATTGTATAACAAACAAAAAGAAGAGAATTCATGATTGGAATTAAAGCAGATCTTACGGAACTTGAATTACCGGAAGTTTATTATAGTATAGGAGATTACGGCAGTAGCACGGCACGATGGTGCCCTGGTTGTGGAGCACATGCAATTCTTGCTTCAGTGCAAAAGTTATGCAGGGAAGAACAATTGCCACCAGAAAAAACAGTTTTTGTATCGGGCATTGGTTGTAGTAGTCGATTTCCCCATTACATGAAAACCTATGGATTTCATGGGCTACATGGTAGAGCATTACCTGTAGCTGAAGGAGTTAAATTTAGACGTCCGGATTTAGATGTATTTGTTATAACTGGAGATGGGGACTGTTGCTCCATAGGAGCCGGACATTGGATTCATGCGATTCGATATAATGTAAATATGGTTGTTCTCTTATTTGATAATGAGATTTATGGTCTTACCAAAAAACAAACATCACCAACTAGTCCTGTTGGAACTCATAGTAATACGCATCCAGAAGGTTCGTTTCTTCCACCAATTAATCCTATTCAAAGTACGTTAGGATTTACCAATGTGTCTTTTGTTGCTCAAACTGCAGATTGGCATCCGGCACATTTGTATTCTACAATTAAAAAAGCCCATGAACACCAAGGGCTTTCTTTCGTGCGAATATTACAACGTTGCCCAATATGGATGAAAGATGGTTTTACAAGTTGTGCCAGCGAACCTAAATCGCTGACGTTATTAGATCACAGCAATGGAATAGAATTAGATGATCAGGTAAGGAAATCATTCGAACAGGTTATCGAGCACAATCCATCAGATATTGATAAAGCTAGAGAGTTTGTTGAGTTGGAAGACGGGTCATTGCCAATAGGACTGTTTTATCAAAATGAGGATGCTGTCCGTTATGATAAATACGGAGCCCATAACTTAAATATGCCAGTAAATCAACGTCTTGATGGTTTAAATGAGCAGTTAGATAAATACGCTATTTAAGAATTATGGCCAAATCAATATCATATAGCGATTTTTTAAAAGAAGGTGCACTTCAAGAAGAAGTTGTTAAGACACCAATTCAAAACGAACAAGAATTAAAGCCATTTCGAATAGTTCCTGAAGACATCCCAACTGATGCTGAAGGAAAAGCTTTTTGGAAACGCCTTAGACATTTTTATAGAACTGGAGATAAACCAGAAGGTAAAAACGGGATTTTTGTACCGGCATTAATTGCACCCTATTTACAACACGGTAATTGGGAAACAGAATATCCATTTTATTTGGCTCAAGAATCAAGTACAAGTCAATCTTTAGAGAAATTAGTGCAAAAAACGTTTGATGGAGTCTTTAAAGATGGAGAAGGTAAAGTTCTAAATCGCTTTTTACCAAAGTTGAGTCAATATTTCAAAGAGAGTTTAATTGAAAGTGAAGTAGAGTTTAAAAAAGCCAAAGACATTGCAATAAAGAAATTGCTTGAGCTTGAAGTTCACGATGAGGAAGGCGAACGTTTTCAGGCTGATGTTAATCAGTTTGCAAAAGCACTTCCAAATAAAGGACATATTCTGAGATTTCATCATGAAACACCCTTATTACTGATAAGGCAAAAACTTGAACAAATTGAATGGAATAGAAACAAGTTTAAAACCAGAATCAAAGAGAAAAGAGATAGTTTAGATGATTTACTTAATCTCAATGCAGAGAAATCTGGAAAGGAAGAGCCAGAAAAAGGCTTTGAATTTGCATCTGATATGATTGCATTAACCAAGGTGCAAGATATGCAACCAAAACATGGTAGTGAAAACATTGAAGAGAAGAGAATAATTAGAATACAAAATATTATTAAGAAATTAGATGAGGCGTTAGAGCAAAAAGAGAACATAGCTCATATCCTTATCAATAAAAGTTTAAATAAGGAATACCATTGGAAAAAAATATTTGCTTCCAGTGCGGTATCTTTTGTAGAGCTATCAGAAGCATTTCAAAAAGTTCAGCATCTTTTTGATAAAAACATAACTTCATTTACTTCAGTATTAATAAATATGCGAAAAGCTGATTTAGAGCTGGAAGGTAAATATGAAGTAGAAATTCATGACGACTATTTTGATCATTTCAAATGGTTTAAGTTAGATGAGGAAGAATTGAATATTTTCCCTCCTGTAGTTTTCTTTACTCGAAGCAATGATCTTCTTGGAGACGGGATGTCGATGTTTTCTAAATTGATGTCTACCAATAAACCAATTAATGTGGTAGCTCTGAAAGACAGAACGGTTAATCCAACAGACCCAAATGTTGATTGGGAGGATGCTTCGCTTAGCTTTAGACAAGAATTGGTGGCAAATGCACTTTCACTTCGAAATGTTCATACACTTCAATGTGCAACAGATAGACCTGAAGGGTTGCTTAATGGAATTAGATCTGGGATGAAGAGTATCGCTCCGTCACTTATGCATATTTTGGTCCCATCTCCAAATGATGAACCAGTTATTTCTTTCTTAAAAATTAATGCTGCAGCTGCAGGTCGGTACTTCCCATATGTATTGTATGATCCCAATATCGGTTTAAAATGGGGAAGCAGATTTGATGTATTAGACAATAGCCAGGCAGAAAATGACTGGCCTATCTATCCTTTCACTTATTTGGAAGCAGATGAGAAAGAAAACATTCTTGATTTAGCATTTACCTATGCTGATTACAAGGCTATGAACAAAGAGAAAGTTGAAGAATTGTTTATGGTACCAGAATCTATGGTGAACGACTATCTGGTTCAATTGCAAGATTTTTTAAAACTTAATCAAGATGATCAAACAGGAAAAGTGCCATTTATTTGGTTAATAGATGAAGACAATT
>JABDQY010000058.1 GCA_013042025.1 Bacteroidia bacterium | reverse complement strand
GTTAAAAGCTGAAATAATACCAACAATTCCGAGTGGATGATACTGCTCATACATTCTATGGTTGGGTCGCTCTGAATGCATTGTTAGTCCATGCAATTGTCTTGAAAGACCAACAGCAAAATCACAGATATCAATCATTTCCTGAACTTCACCTAAACCTTCTTGATAGCTTTTGCCCATTTCAAGACTTACCAATCTCCCAAGGTCTTTTTTTCGAAGTCTTAGTTTAATACCAAACTTTCGAACAATATCACCTCGCATTGGTGCAGGAACAGTTTTCCAATATTTAAAGGCTTCCTGAGCTTTTTTAATTACATGCTCATATTCGCTTTGAGAAGAATAAACTACCGAAGCTAATCTTTGCCCATTGGTAGGGCTAGTAACATCAATTGTTTCTGTACCTAATGACGTTACCCATTCTTTTCCTGTACAAATACTTTCATTCTTATCTTTAATTCCTAGATCAAATAATAATTCTTCTATCGATTTCGCCATTCTAACTATTGAAGTTCAAATGTACTAAAACAACACATAAAACAGGTGTGATATCTGATACAATTGGAAATAAAAGAAGCCGCGATTTTATCGCGGCCTCTTTAGTTAAACTTTACCCTTTTTGGCTTTTTTAAGGTATTTCTTTATTGATTTCTGTTTTAAACTTTTTGCAAGTTTAAAGGGTGTTTTACCATAAGCATCTCGTGCATTTAAATCTGCACCTTTCTGAACCAAAACACGCACCAAATCCATACTTCCATTTCGAACTGCATAATGTAAAGGGGTGTAACCTTCTTTTCCAACAATGCTTGCATTTGCTCCTTTTTCTATTAAAGACTTTGCCATATTGGATTTCCCATTTTGTAATGCGTATAACAATGGGCTTTCACCAGCCTTATTTTTGGCATTAACACGAGCACCTTCCCGAACAAGGTATGGAATCAATTCTGGGTTCCCTCCATCTACTGCGTAGAAAATTAAATTGTTTCCTTTACTATCGACCAAGTCTGCTTTTTCGCTCAGCTTAATTATTTTCTGTAATGCTTCTAGATTACCGTTTTTTGCGGCGGTATACTCGAACCTTCCAGTTTCTTCAGTAAATTCTTTATCTACAATCCATTTGTAAACTAGCCAATAATCCAACCGCTCTTGATCCTTTTTACGAATAGCATAATCAATGTTATTATAGAGAGCATTGTTTAGAATATTATCTTTTTGATAATACCCAATTCGATGTTCTTGAGATCCAATGATATACTCCTTCCAATTTTTACCTTTACCCGTTGCCGATCCCCAAACTACCGTCTTAATACATCTGCAATCCTCATCATAAATATAATCACCCTTCCATGCTTCTTCAATTGTTGAATACGTTCTGCTTCCTCTTACATGTATTCCTTCAATAAATCCATTCGCATCGAAAACAGGACCACCAGAATTCCCTGGAAATCCATCAATATTGGTTTTAAACCATTCATCTACATCATTTTCTACTACATACGCATTATCCGTCAGTTTCAAAGGCAATCCAGTTGGACAACCAATTGTATACATAGACGCCCATTTGTTAACAGTACCACCAGTTCTGAAACGATAAGGCTTACGGTCTGATTCTCTATTCAATTTTAGAAAAGAGTAATCATAACTTTGACTGATTACATCTCCTGAACTTGTGGTAACTTTACCATTATAAAGCAACGCATCCATTACTTCGCTTACTTCATAAACATTGTTTAAATCAATGGTGAGATAACCCGATGACGCATTGTAATTATTGTCTTCTGTATAATCAAATACCCAAACAAAATCCTTTGCTTCCTCCATTGTTTCTATGCAGTGACCTGCAGTAACAAGAATGTCAGGGGCAATAAGAAACCCTGTACAAGATGCTGCAACTGGTTGATCTAGGAATTTAACGTTTTTATCAAATCTACTGATTCCATAGTATTTGGACAACTGTTGACGCAATGAAGGGGCATACACTTTGTTCCCTACTATTTTATCCTTCTTAATCATCACCGCGGTCGCTCGAGCATAGTCTGCTGTCCAACCTTCTTCTGTTACTTCTTTTCTGTCATCTGCACCATAGACACCTCTTGTGTCTTCATCTCCATCCGCAAATGGATATTCAAATGGTTTAGCTTCTGGTCGGTCTTGAGCATAGCTGAATAAGATGCTAAAACCGAATACGATTAATAATACAATTTTTTGTTTCATACTGTTTCTATTTTAAGGGTTCTACTATTTTAAATATATATGAGAAGGTACATGCATCAGTGTTTGAACTTAAAGCACCTATGTCTGCTCCTCTGCTCATTGAATAACTATCCGCAAAGAGTTTTTCTAATTCATTTTTTAAGTTTCCACGTGTTCCTGCACTTCCTCCTTTAGTCATAAATATTGGAGTAAAGTCAATTGGTTGATAGCTTGCAAAAACTTTAAATGTCTCTGTTCCATATGGAGGATAAAACCATATTTTCTTGTTCAAAGTATAGCTCTGACCTGGACCAATTCTAAAGTCTTTGGCATTTTGACCACGTTTTGGAATTAGTGGATTTACAACACCATCCGGTTGAATATCAATTACATTGAAATACACTGGAAATGGACTATTATTTACTAATTCAATCAATACTGTATCCTTGGTTGAGAATTGAGGAATCCCTCCAGCATCCATTTTATCTAAAATATTGAGTGTATCTACTTTGCCCCCTTTTCCGAGTTTCACAGGAATAAGACGCATTTCAATGTTGTAATCTGGATTTGACAGTTCAAGTTCTTTTAAAAATTTACCTTGAACATAGCTTGACATTACTTTTTTAAATGTCCTAAATCCATCGTCTGTAGGGAAAGTGCTATTCATTCTTCCTCGTTGGTAATACTCGAAATTTGATGCATCTTGACTGCGTTCCAAAACTAGCTTACCACTTACCTCTTTGGCTATAAAATCTTCATTTTTTGTAACCTCATTCATCAAAGGGAAACCTGATATAAATGTTGTTAAATTGTCTTTTAAGACACCTTTTTTCAATTCTCCTAAACTTATTGCAAGAGACACGTCTCCAAAAGTTTGTTGATCTGTAAACACCCAAAAGTCTTCTACTTTACCGTCCAAGGGCAAATCGAGAGTTGCGTTGCAAGTAAAAGCATCTGCATATGTTATAGTACCTGTGCTAACCGGTTCTTTGTCTTTTGTTGTAGTAGTTCCACTAGCAAAAATCTTGATTGTTGTTCCTTCGTTTAATCCAGTGAATGCACCTCCTTTAATCAATGCATCAGTACCACTAATACTTTCAAGTGAATAATATGATTCTTGAGCAACAACCTTCCCTCCGAATAACAACCGATCAATATCTCCTTCAATAGCAGGATTTTGTTTTGGAGCAATAATGCTCATCTCTTTTGCAATTTTGCTGAATAAGGTTCTATACGAAAACTTATCATTCATCCCCTTAAAACTTCGGGAAAAGGCTACTGAAAGGGACCCATATCCGTTGTATTCATAATTAAGTTCATCTGCTCTAGCTGCACTAATAACCACCATTGGCGATAAATCTGCGACTCCTCTAGATGTCGCTCTATTCTTTTCAAATATTCCCACTTCAGATGCATCGTTTCTTTCAGGTTTGTAATCTGCTGGTGCAAAGGCAGTAACGCCACCTCTTGGAATTTCCTTACCTCGAGTTGCTGTACCACTATGACAGGCATCTACAAGTACAAGCACATCTCCCTCCTTGCCAATTTTTTGACGTATGTCATCTAAATGCTCTCCTAACTCTTCATCTCTTAAATGATTTTCACCTTCATATCCTTTATCATAGATGGCAGGTGCACCAAAGGCAACAATTGCTTCATCATAACCATCAATTTCATCACGATTATCATCCATTATTTGCTGTCCATGACTACTAAAATGTATCACCACAATATCACCTGGATTGGCCTTGTTTCTTAAATCATTTAACGCGGTTTGAATACCTTCTTTGTCCGCTTCAGCATCTCGTAGAATTTGAATATCTGTATTTGCAAACCCTTGTTTATTTAATGCATCTGCAATCAAATCAACATCATTTAAAGACGAAATTTTCTTCCAACCTGTAACTTCTTCATAGTTGCCTATCGCAACAATTAGTGCATGTTTACGGATTGGCGTCTTACCAAAGAAGTATCCTATTTGAAAAACAAGGATGAGGGCTAATGTTACTATTCTTTTCATGTTGCTTTTTAGGTTAATGCCAAAATGTACACTTTGGTAAACACATTTTTTGTCAAGAATCTGTCAGAACAAATTTATAAAATAATTTAAATTGCTATCAAATATTGTTTGCAGCCTCCATTTGTTGCCGTAGAAACTGAAAAAATATGTAGGTTTGCTAGCAATGAAATATCCTCGATTAAACAAGCAACTTTTTATTGAAAACAGAAAACGTTTTGTAGCTCAAATGGAGCCCAATAGTATTGCAATTTTTCACAGTAACTATCAATATAGCTGGAATGGAGATGCAATGTATAAGTTTAAGCAAAACAGCGATATCTTCTGGATGTGTGGAATTGATCAAGAAGATAGTGTTCTAGTGCTATTCCCGGATTGCCCAATCCCAGAATACAGAGAATGTCTGTTTCTAATGGAAACCAATGAGCATATTGCCATTTGGGAAGGATATAAATACACCAAAGAAGACGCTACAGCAACAAGTGGAATTGCTAGTGTAATGTGGAACGACGGATACATGCAGAAGCTTCGTCAAATAATAAATATGGCAGAGAACATCTATTTGCCATTGAATGAAAATGACCGCTTTTCTCCAAAAAGTCCGAGCAAAGCGTTGGATTTTGCAAGAGAGATTCAGCAGCTTTATCCGCTGCATCCCTATAAAAGAGCTGGAACAATTTTCCAACGACTTCGTTCGGTAAAAACAAAGTTCGAATTGGAAGTAATGCGT
>JABDQY010000223.1 GCA_013042025.1 Bacteroidia bacterium | reverse complement strand
AATTTGGTGCACTTCTCGGCCAAATGTTGCCTGCCTGCCATATAAACTCAAAACCGTTTCGGTCTTGTACAGAGCAAAGTTCTGCACCCTTACGTTTAATCTTAGCGGTTAAAAAATCATTTTTAATGATGTACTCTTGAATCATGAATAAGATGCAAATGTAATCTCCATATTATTTATTTAAACAATACTACTCCACAAACAAAATACTGCTATCGCCATAACTTAAAAAGCGAAAATTTTGTTCTATAGCTTGTCTATAGATTTCCTTCCAATGTTCTCCAACAACACTGCTAATTAGCATCAATAACGTACTCTCCGGTAAGTGAAAATTGGTAATTAAAGCTACAATACTCTTTGGACTATAATGCGGCAATATCATAATTTCGGTAGCTGCAAACAGTGTTTCTTTGCCTTGCTTTTTGAGGTAGTTTTCAATTTCTATAAGAGCTTCTCCAAAGCTTAAATTCGTTTCTGTTTCGTATGGCTCCAGTTTATTTACCATCAAATCTGTGTTACCATTTTTTAACCGAACTCCTATCCAATACAAACTCTCTAAAACCCGTAAGGTGGTTGTTCCAACTGCAATTCTTCTAGAAGCATTCTTAATTTTTTGAATCGCACTTTTTTTAATTTCAAAATGCTCACGATGCATATCATGTTCCAAAACATTCTCCTCCTTTACAGGTAAAAATGTCCCTGCACCAACGTGCAGTGTTAATTCCTCAGTTTTAATGCTTTTCGTTTGCAATGCGTTGAAGGTTTTATCCGTAAAATGCAACCCTGCTGTAGGTGCCGCTACGGATCCTTCATTTTGAGCAAATACTGTTTGATACGTCGTATAATCATCTTCTTCAGTTTCTCTATTCAAATAAGGCGGTAATGGCATCTCACCTATCTTTTCCAACAACTCATTAAAAGGTAGACCGTTCTTCCATTTCAATTCCACAATTCGTTCTTCTCGATCTAACAATACTGCTGAAATCAATTCAGGATTTTCAGCTAAATATATTTTTTCGTTGTCCTTCCACTTTTTTGAATTTCCAATGATGCACTTCCATGAACATGTAGCTGTTGAGCGAAACGACAAATCGTAATTGGAAGGATTTACGGGTTCCAGTAATAACACCTCAATTGCTGCCCCTGTTTCTCTTTCGAAATATAAACGAGCTGGAATTACTTTGGCGTTGTTCATAATAACAAGGTCGTTTTCTTGCAAATACAGTGGTAACTCAGAAAATGTATCTAATGAAGTTTCACCATTTCGATATACCAACAACTTCGATTCATCTCTATTTGCCAATGGATATTTGGCAATATTTGCTTCTGGAAGTTCAAAATTGAAGTCAGATTTTTGAATTGATTTCATTACAATGCTTGGTATCGTTTTCCAGGTAAGGTGGTTAAACAGTTTTTCATTTCTAGTTCCAGAAGTGTTACAGCCAGAGTACTGCTGCTAAATCCTGAGTTTGCCATAAGTTGATCAACTCCTATTTCTCCACTCTGACGAATCAATCCCATCAATACCTCTTCATTATCATTTAGTTCTACAAATAAACGCGATTGGCTCTTCTTCTCAATCACTACATCCCAATTCATTAGGCGTACCAAATCATTTGCACTTTCTATCACGTTGGCTTTATGGTTTTTAATCAAATAATTACAACCTTCTGAATAGGTATTTCCAACATTTCCTGGAACCGCCATAACATCTCTGTTGTATTGATTTGCTAATTCTGCTGTGATTAAAGAACCTCCTTTTTTCGCAGATTCTATTACAATAACAGCATCCACCATTCCTGCAACGATACGATTACGCTTTGGAAAGTTTTCTCGATCTGGAATTGTACCTGAAATAAACTCGGTTACTATTGCTCCTTCTTTTGCTATCATATCCTTAGCAATTTTAGCATGTAATGCAGGATATAATCGATCTAAACCATGTGCTACCACCCCTAACGTTTTAACATTATTCTTCAAACATTCTTTATGTGCCCAAATATCAACTCCATATGCTAATCCGCTAACAACGGTTACATCGTGCGGAACCAAATCCTCAACAAGCTGCCGTGTGAATTGTTTACCATACTCGGTCATTTTGCGTGTTCCAACAATGGCAATACATTTCTGTGGAGATAAATTAGCTTCTCCTTTCGTATACAACAGAATGGGACAATCTGGAATATTTTTCAAACGGACGGGATAATCACGATCTAAAAAGAAAAGCGGTTTTATGTTATTCTTTTCTATAAACTCTACCTCTTTTTCTGCCTGAGAAAAATCGTTAAATGCTTTTACATTTCGAGCAATTAAACTACCAACACCTGGTGCTTTTTGAAGAAAACTTTCTGACTTGCTAAATATCTGCTTAGCACCACCACAGTAACCTATTAGGCTTTTTGCCAACACACTACCAATACCAGAAATTTGTGTAAGTGCTATTTTGTAGACTAAATCGTTATCCATGCCAATCAAGTCAAAAATAAAGATGTAGCTCTAAAAAAAAAGTTTATTTATTTGAAAGTGTATTTGAATTTCGATTGTAAACTCCAATCAATTCGTCGTATCCATAAAACTGATTTTTGTGGTAAACCAAGATGGTATAATCATTTTCTGTTTCCTGATGATTTCCTTCAGTAAAGCTGTATTCTAAATTACCATCTTTATCTTTCATAACATAGTGGTAATTGTAATAGCTTTGTTTTAACAAGGCAGAACCAGAATACATTTCATAATCTGGCCAATATTTCATTTTAAACTCTTCCTTTAATTGCCAATCGCTCAATTCTCCATAGATATAAATATCTCCCAAATCCGATTTATCTTTTGACTTTAGATAGAAATGTACTTTAGCATAATCTCCATCTTCCACAATATTAACTCCGTCTTTATTTATGATATCTCGTTTACCGTTATAGTCTAGCCATCGCACATAATTCAAATGTGAACGTAACTCATCAGGACTTAACACAACATTTTGGACGCTATCCACATACTTTTTTACAACTTGATTACTAAAGAATCGCAAGGAACGGATATCGAAAAAACGAAATTCGTTTGTGCCCGGAAATAAGTTTTTATCTTCATAATTGAAATTAAGCACGTTCCCATTCACAAATAGCGGCTTTAAGCTATAAATTGCATTATTCCAGCTGTTGTTTTGTAAGATGGTGACATTCACATCTAAAAACGGATTTGGTATAGCAAACCCTTCATAATTTACATCAAAATCAACTTCTTGGTGTGAAAATCGATATTCTGCATTTGTTGCACTCTTTACGCTCCCTTCAATTCGAGTTTGATTATCTACGATCATAAATCGTCTGGTTAACACTACATCCTCTTCATCAAAATTCTTATAAATCTTTAAAATGTAGTTTCCTGATTTTGTTAACTCCATTCCTTCTTGAGGGAAGGTTAGACTGTAATGGGTGTACTTTTGATACGTATTGGTTGAAAATTTAAAATCCGTTATATCTCCCATTAACCTTCCATTAATGTACTCCATTTGTTGTAAGTCCGAAGGTTGCCATTTGCTATCACAATGAACATACGTGTAATTGAAGAACTCGTTTGTTGGCTTCATTTGATCAAATGAAATTTTCAATCGTTCACCGCTGTTTAGATTAAGAATTGGAGAAGGATCATATATCTGAATATCCTTCTGTAGAATTACTGTTTTAATATCTGAAAGATGGTTGGTATTGTCGAGAGGTGCGTCTTGAGCAATCAACGAAAACATTGCTGTTAATAATAGAACGAAGGAAACCGGTATTCTCATTAGTTATATAGTATCAAATATGCTGCCAAAATAAAGCTTTTCATGATATTAACTTCTGAATTGATTCAATTATTACTGTTTAGGTTTTGCTTGTGCTCTAACCTTACATATATTGAACTTTTGGGATCGTAAGTTTTGTTGCAAAAGAAATCCCATTCTTAAGTTTAAACTCAAGAATAGGATTTTACTTTATTCCACTACTTACTTTAGAATTTTCATCGTTCTTAAATTTTTACAATTCGAGTTGAACTTATTAGTATATCTTTTTGATAGATATTTAGAAGATAAACCGATTTACGAACATCAGTCATATCTATCTGATTACTTTCCATTAATTGTTCAGTTTTAATTACTTTTCCAGCTGGATCAATCAATTCATACATCATATCACTACGATTATCTGCTTCAAATTGAACGTTTAATGTGCTAATAACAGGGTTGGGATAAAGTATTGCACCTTTATTTTCTTTTGATACTGCTAGGACGCTACTGTATTCAAATTCTCCATTAAAATCAACTTGCTTCAATCGGTAATAATTAACACCGAACTGTGGATTTTCATGCACAAATCTGTATGAGTTTAGCTCTTGGCTATTGCCATTTCCTTCTACTGTTCCGATATAGATAAAATCTTCACCATTTGTACTATGTTCAACATTAAAATAGTGGTTATCAATCTCTGAAGCGGTTTCCCAATCCAAAGTTACTGTTCCGTTCTGTGTATTTCTAGCTGTAAAAGAAAGCATCTCAACAGGTAACGGGATAGGTAACGCAGATTGATAGTCTTCAATCTCTCCTCCTATCAACACAGAGTTATCTAATAAAGATGAATCTGTTTGTGCTACTACTCTATAACTTACCGTTCCTCCGGCAAAATTATTGGCAACATTCACCAACAGATCTACGGTGTCTGTACTTCCTGTTATTCCACTTCCAACATACGTACTGTCAAAAGTTCCATCACTATTCCAATCAATAAACAACTTAACGAAAACCTCTATTCCTGGCTCATTTCCGTTTATAATCACCTGATGTAAATTAGTAAGCGTACTATCCAATACTGTAGGATAAATAAACCCATCATCATATGCATCTGCCGTTGCAGTAGCATTTTGATTTATTGTAGCTTCATTCGATATTTTTTCTCCTAACCAATATGAACTTGCTCCTGCAGCTACATCTACACTATCAGCATAGCGTGTATACACCTCAGGCCAAGAACTTGGTAAGTCACTGTAATCTCTGACCGTTGAAGATACAACGATATATAATGTTGCTTGTGCAGACAATTGAGGTGTTGATGTATCACTTATCTCATAGACCATTTGATCCGTTCCTACAAACCCAGAATTTGGTGTATATGTATACGTCCCATCTGTATTGATTGCGATTGAACCATTACTTGGAGCACTTATTGGAGTTGTATTCAGCGTAATAGTATCACTATCTAAATCGTAATCGTTTGTGGTTAATTCACCTGATACGGGGATACCACCTTCTGTAATTACAAAATCATCTAAGGCTACAGGCGGACAGTTACAAATTTCTTCTTTGCTTAATACCTCTATTACTACAGTTGCTGTAACACATATGCTTGATGTACTATTATCACATACTTGATAAACAAATATATCATTACCCGTAAACCCAGTGTTTGGTGTATACGTAAATGTTCCATTTGCATTTAATGTTAAACTACCATTCGCAACATCAACTAGTGGTGTGGTGTTAACAGTCATTGCATCTCCATCTGGATCATAATCGTTACCAAGCACTGTATTGCTTATAGTAGAATCTTTTGTTATAATATAATGATCATTGTTAGCAATAATTGCATTGTTACTCACTAAATCCGGCATAGATTCAACAGAGATGTATACCGTTGCTTGATCGCAGTTCGCTGGAAATGCAGTGTCACATACCATATAAACAAAGGAATCTAAACCAGTATATCCGGCATTTGGTGTATACGTATACGAACCATCTGCACTAAGGCTCAATGTTCCGTTACTC
>JABDQY010000222.1 GCA_013042025.1 Bacteroidia bacterium | reverse complement strand
AGATTGATCTATTTCCAGAGATCATCACAATATATAGAGATATCTCCAAAATCAAATTTCCAATATTTTTTCTTAGGAATTTTGGCTTTTCTTCTAGCCCTTTTTTGTTCTTTCTGATCTGTATTTTCAATAAGAACCGACGAAATCAATTTTCTTTTTGAACGCTTCACAATTAGATAAGGATTAGTTAGGTTGGTTACTTAACGAATATAGCAAAAAGTACTGTAAAATCAAAACTTCATAACCCACTTCTTTTTCACGGCTAAATAGCGAATGATAAAAACTACAAACATTGCTACACCCATATTAATATAAAGTGCTTTAGAGAATGTTTGTAAAATCAAGAAAACTAGACCACCAATTAAGCAAGCGGTAGCATAAATCTCTTTTCTAAAAATTAACGGAACTATATTAGAAAGAACATCTCTAAGAACACCTCCAAAAACTGCAGAGACCATTCCCATTAAAATAGCAATAACAGGATCTAACCCTACTGCGATGGTTTTCTGTACCCCAAGAATAGCAAATAATCCAAGTCCCATAGAATCAAAAAGAAACATCCCTTTTCTCAATTTAATGATCCTTGTTTTAAATAGGTAAGACAGAGCTACAGCAGCCATTACAGTCCAAAGGTAGTTTGTATCCAACATCCAGCCCACAGGTGTTTCTCCTATTAATAGGTCACGTAAGGTACCACCACCCAATGCGGTTATAAATCCGATTACTGAGGCCCCTACCACATCAAAATCATTGTCAATAGCGGTTAGAACACCACTAATAGCAAACACAAGTACCCCAGCTAAGTTTAAGATATAAATCCAATCCAATACTTCAAAAGTCATATTAAAAATCGGTATTTAGACTAAAAAACGCTGAAGATCCCATTTATTTAGCATTTATCAAGGTAATAATCGCGTTGTTATTGCCTTTGTTTAAATATTAATCGTACTTTTGCACTCATTTTTTCGTAAAGGAGGACATGACACTTTGACAAACAACACAATGGAAAATCAAGATGAAGTCTTGAATGAATCAACTGAAGCCAAGGATGCTACAGTTAATGAATCGAACGACGCTCCTGTAGAAGCTACTGAATCTACAGAACCAACAAAAACAATTTCTGAAACACCAGTTCACAACCCAGACGAATTTGACTGGAGTATGGACAAAGCTGGATTTGGTACGTACAACGAGTCTCAAAATGATGACTTAAAAGCGATGTACACAAACACCATCAAACAAATTGAGGACAAAACTCTAGTGATGGGTAAAATTGTAAGTATTACATCTGATGATGTAGTTCTTGACATTGGATTTAAATCTGACGGTCTTGTTTCTAAGACTGAATTTAGAGATAATCCTGACTTAGCAGTAGGTGATGAAGTAGAAGTTTATGTTGATGAAACAGAAAACGACTTAGGTCAATTGGTTTTATCTCGTAAAAAAGCAATCCAAGAAGGTGCTTGGGAGAAAATCATTTCTATTAAAGAAAACAATGAAATCGTTAAGGGTTACATTCAAGCTAGAACTAAAGGCGGATTAGTCGTGGAAGTTTTAGGTATGGATGCATTCTTACCAGGTTCTCAAATAGACGTTAAGCCTGTTAGAGATTACGACCAGTACGTAGGTAAAACTATGGAATTCAAGGTTGTTAAAATTAATGATGTTTACAAAAACGTTGTTATCTCTCACAAAGCACTTATTGAAGATGACATTGAGGCTCAAAAAGCTGAAATGATTTCGAAAATGGAAGTTGGACAAGTACTTGAAGGTACTGTTAAAAACATGACTTCATTCGGAGTATTCGTAGACCTAGGTGGACTTGACGGTTTATTACATATTACAGATATCTCTTGGGGTAGAATTAACCACCCAGAAGATGTATTGGAACTAGATCAAAAAATCCAAGTTGCGGTTCTTGAGTTTGATAACGAAAAGAAACGTATTTCATTGGGTATGAAACAACTTACTGCTCATCCTTGGGATAGCATGAAGGAATTAAAAGAAGGTGAAAAAGTAAAAGGTAAAGTAGTAACTGTTGCTGATTATGGTGCTTTCGTAGAAATTCAACCAGGTGTTGAAGGTCTTATTCACGTTTCTGAAATGTCTTGGTCTCAGCATCTAAGAAATCCATCAGACTTTATGAAAGTTGGAGATGAGGTTGAAGCTATTGTTCTAGATATTGATAAAGAAGAGCACAAGCTTTCTTTAGGCATTAAGCAATTATCTTCTGATCCTTGGGATAAAATTGAAGAAAAATATCCTGTTGAATCAAAACATACTGGAATCGTTAGAAACTTAACTAACTATGGTTTATTTATTGAACTAGAAGAAGGTGTTGACGGTTTAGTACACGTTTCAGATTTATCTTGGTCTAAGAAAATCAAGCACCCTGCTGAATTCACTAAAAAAGGTGAAGAGCTTGAAGTGGTTGTTTTAGAAATAGATAGAGATAATAGAAGACTGAGCTTAGGTCACAAGCAAATTGACGAAAATCCTTGGGATACTTTCGAATCTGTATTTACTTTAGGTTCTGAGCATGAAGGTTCAGTAACTGAGATTAACGACAGAGGTGCAATCTTAACTTTACCATACGGTGTAGAAGGATTTGCTCCTAAGAAACATACCAAGAAAGAGGATAAGACTGAAATTGCAATGGATGAGACATTAACTGTAAGAGTTATTGAATTCAATAAAGATGCAAAAAGAATCTTAGTTTCTCACACGGATATTTGGAAAGAAGCTGAAAGAGCTCAAAATGCTGGAAAAGAAGCAGCTAATAAAAAACGTGCTAGCAAAACTTCAAGTTATGTAAATAAATTGAACAAAAGCACTGACATGGCTACTTTAGGTGAATTGGATGTTTTAGCTCAATTAAAAGCTAAGATGGAATCTAAACCTAAAGAGGTTGAAAAAGCAGAGCCAAAGAAAGAAGCAAAGAAAGCTGAACCTAAGGCAAAAGCGGAACCTAAGGCGAAAGCTAAGCCTAAAGCTAAGGCAGAACCTAAAACTAAAAAAGCATCGGACGACTTAAGTGCGATGACTGTAGCTCAACTAAAAGCTCTGGCTAAAGAAAAAGGTATCACTGGATATACTTCTCTTAAGAAAGCAGAACTTGTAGAGGTATTGAGTAAATAAGTTTATGTAAACCTAAAAAAATCCTGACCAAATGGTCGGGATTTTTTTTGCATGGATGTTTAGAAAGTTTGATAATAAATAGAAATACAACTAATATTGAAAGCGGATGAACTACTGGTTAATTAAATCAGAACCTTTTAAATACAGTTGGGACCAAATGGTTGCCGATAAATCCACCTATTGGGATGGTGTGCGAAGCTATGCAGCACGCATATTTCTGAAAGAAATGAAGGTTGGTGATATCTGCCTTTTTTATCACAGCAATGAAGGACTAGAGATTGTTGGTCTTACAATTGTTGAAAAAGAACACTACCAAGATCCAACCACTGATGATGACCGATGGGTAGCGGTAGATGTTAAAGCAATCAAACCTTTAAACCGTCCAATTACATTAAAAGAACTAAAAGCAGATGACTTGTTAAAGGAAATGCGGTTCGTAAGACAAAGTCGTTTATCGGTTGCACCTGTAACAAAAGATGAATTCGATAGAATAATGACCATAACCGAAACTACACTATAAGATGAAAAGGGTAATATTAGATTATAAGAAAGTAGATCTAATGCTAACTCGTATGTGTCATGAGCTAGTAGAAAAACATAATTCCTTTGAAAATTCTGCAATCATTGCTTTACAACCTCGAGGAATATTGTTGGGTAACGCCATTAAAAACAAGCTAAAAGAATTATTCAATGTTGATGCTACTTATGGTGAATTAGACACTACATTTCACAGAGATGATTTCAGAAGAACCAATAAGCCACTGATTCCCAATGCAATGACAATGAATTTCCCGATTGAAGGAAAACATCTCATTATTATAGATGATGTGTTGTTTACTGGTAGATCAATACGAGCTGCTTTAGATGCGATTAATGATTACGGCAGACCAGCTTCAGTTGAATTGCTAACATTAATCAACCGAAAATACAAGAGAGAAGTACCTATTCACCCAGATTATATTGGGGAACATGTGGATTCACGAACCGACGATTTTGTAAAAGTGGATTGGAAAGAAGAACAGTGTAAAATTTGGATTATAACAGAAGAAGAAAAATAAATGTCATTACTATCTACCAAACACTTACTCGGGATAAAAGATATTTCATCACAAGACATTGATTTAATTTTTAAGACAGCCGACAACTTCAAGCAGGTTATCAATCGACCAATAAAAAAGGTACCAACGCTTAGAGATGTCACAATTGCCAATGTTTTCTTTGAAAATTCTACACGAACTAAAATCTCATTTGAACTTGCAGAAAAACGATTATCAGCTGATGTTGTGAATTTTTCAAGTTCTAGTTCATCGGTTAAAAAAGGTGAGACACTTATCGATACAGTAAACAATATCCTAGCTATGAAGGTAGATATGGTTGTTATGCGACATCCTGCACCAGGAGCTCATCAATTTTTAGCTCGACATATAGATGCAAACATTGTGAATGCTGGAGACGGAACACACGAACACCCAACACAAGCATTGTTGGATGCTTACTCACTACGTGAAAAACTAACGAACTTAAAGGATAAGAAAATTGCAATTGTGGGTGATATCCTTCATTCTAGAGTGGCATTGAGCAACATCTATTGCTTACAAAAACTCGGAGCAAAAGTTAGAGTGTGTGGCCCTCCTACTCTTCTTCCAAAACACATTGAAAGCTTAGGAATTGAAGCTAGCTACAATTTAAAAGAAACATTGGAATGGTGTGATGCAGCTAACATGCTACGCATTCAGTTAGAAAGACAAGAAGATAAATACTTCCCAAGCTTAAGGGAATATTCACTTCAATATGGTGTAACTATGGATGTTCTAAATAAACTCTCAAAGAAAATAATTCTAATGCATCCAGGACCTATAAATCGAGGTGTTGAGATAACAAGCGAGGTTGCCGATTCTAATCAATCAATTATTCTAAATCAGGTTGAGAATGGTGTGGCAATAAGAATGGCAATATTGTATTTATTGGCAGGTTCAAGCTCAGAAGAATGAAAAGCAAAGTATTTATTCTCTACACCGGAGGTACTTTCGGGATGAAAGAAAGCGAAAATGGCTTAGAACCAAGTACTTGGAAAGAAATTATTGAGTATCTCCCTGCTATCAAGAATCAAACCTATTTCAATCATTTTTCTTCGATAAATTTCACGTTTGATACACTAGAACCTGTAGTTGATTCGTCCAATATGAATCCAGCTATTTGGAAAAGAATTGCAGACTGCATTAGCGATAACTATAACAGCCATGATGGATTTATTGTAATACATGGTACAGATACACTTTCTTATACAGCCTCAGCATTGAGCTTTATGTTTGAAAATCTATCTAAACCGATCGTGCTAACGGGAGCTCAATTACCAATATTTCATCCAAGAACAGACGGAATAATAAATCTTAGTAATGCAATATACATAGCAGGTTATAAACGATTTGAACTTACCTGTATTCCAGAGGTTTGCATTTGCTTCAATGATGACTTATTGAGAGGGAATAGAGCAATCAAAAGCAGTACCAATGATTTTGAAGGATTTAGTTCACCAAATTTCGAAAATTTGGCAAGCTTAGAACAGCGTATCCAAATTTCAGAAAACGTTCTTCCTATTCCTGAAGGAAAAGAGTTGAAGATTTATCCAACATTTAGTCAGAAAGTAGTTAATGTTACGGTCTTTCCAGGATATAATGTTGCTGCCTTGCAAGATTTAGTCGACAACAAAAAAATTGAAGGTATTGTGCTAAAAACGTTTGGTTCTGGCAATCTGCCAAAAGACGATAGTTGGAAGCAGCTGGTTCAAACATGTGAAAAAAATGAAGTCATAATATTGGCAACAACACAAAGTGCTAATGGTCGCATTGAAATAGGCCAATACGCAGCAAGTAATTTCTTGAAAAACCCCATTGTAGCGAACGGAAAAGATATCACGTCACCCGCAGCATTAACCAAACTTATGTGGGTAATTGGTAATTTCGAATTTAAGGATCGAATTAAAATGTTATCTAAAAGTTTGAGAGGCGAAATTTCATTATATAACTAGCTGATAATCTGAATATTACAAGCTTTTTATTGTGGGTTGTATGTGGATAAATCCGACCCGCAATTCAGAGCAATAATCCGCCTAAAAATTGTATTTTCACGCTTTAATTTATACCAGAAATAAATGAGCGAAGAAACCAAGAATTATGGTGCTGATAGTATCCAAGCCTTAGAGGGAATGGAACACGTACGTAAGCGTCCATCAATGTATATTGGAGATGTTGGGGTAAGAGGATTACACCACTTAGTATATGAAGTTGTAGATAACTCAATTGACGAGGCAATGGCTGGCCATTGTGATAAAATTGATGTTTGGATTAATGAGAATAACTCCATTTCTGTTAAAGATAACGGTAGAGGGATTCCAGTTGCCATACATAAAAAAGAAGGTGTTTCAGCACTACAAGTTGTAATGACCAAAATTGGTGCTGGTGGTAAATTCGATAAAGATTCATACAAAGTTTCAGGAGGTTTGCACGGTGTAGGTGTATCTTGTGTAAATGCTTTATCAATTGACCTGAAAGCAACCGTTTACAGAGAAGGTAAAGAATATGAGCAAGAATATAGCCAAGGAAAAATAAAATATGAAGTAAGAGAAGTAGGTCCTACTACCGACCAAGGTACAATGGTTACTTTTTTACCCGATCCAGAAATATTTGGTGATACAACCGTTTTTAATTGGGAAACTCTTTCGTTGAGAATGCGAGAACTTTCCTTCTTAAACAAGGGAATTGAAATCAGCATAACAGATAAAAGAAATAAAGATGAAGAAGGAAACTTTGTTCGAGAAGATTTTAAGAGTACCGAAGGATTAAGTGAGTTTGTTAGATACCTTGATGGAAATCGAACACCAATTATGAGTGCAGTAATTGCAATGGAAGGTGAGAAAAATGGTATTCCTGTTGAGGTTGCTATGATTTACAACAACTCATATGCTGAAAACTTATACTCTTACGTTAATAATATCAATACACACGAAGGAGGAACACACTTATCTGGTTTTAGAAGAGGTTTAACGCATACACTAAAAAAATATGCAGAAGAATCAGGATTGCTTTCAAAAATGAAAGTAGAAATAGCTGGAGACGATTTTAGAGAAGGGTTAACCGCTATTATTTCTGTAAAGGTAGCTGAGCCTCAATTTGAAGGGCAAACAAAAACGAAACTTGGAAACAGAGAAGTAACGTCTGCAGTAAGTCAAGCTGTTTCTGAGATGCTAACCAATTTCTTAGAAGAAAATCCTAACGAAGCTAAAATCATAGTTCAAAAAGTGATGCTTGCAGCACAGGCTAGACATGCAGCTGCAAAAGCTCGTGAAATGGTTCAGCGTAAAACTCCTATGGGAGGAGCTGGTTTACCAGGTAAGCTGTCAGATTGTTCTGAAAAGGATCCTGCTATATGCGAGTTATACCTAGTAGAGGGAGATTCTGCTGGTGGAACTGCTAAGCAAGGTAGAGATAGAAACTACCAAGCAATATTGCCGCTTAGAGGTAAAATTTTGAACGTAGAAAAAGCATTGGAACATAAAATCTATGATAACGAAGAAATCAAGAATATGTTTACTGCTCTTGGCGTTACCATTGGTACCGAAGAGGATGCAAGAGAATTAAACACTACAAAACTGAGGTATCATAAAATTGTAATTATGACGGATGCGGATGTTGATGGTAGTCACATTAGAACTCTTATTCTAACGCTTGTCTTTAGATACATGAAGAGACTAATTGAAGAAGGTTACTTATACATCGCAACTCCACCACTTTACCAAGTTAAAAAAGGAAACAAATCTGCATATTGCTGGAGTGATGAAGAACGAAATGATCTTGTAGCTGAAATGGGCGGTGATAATCCTGATAGTGTTAAAGTACAACGATATAAAGGTCTAGGAGAAATGAACGCTGAACAGCTTTGGGAAACTACGATGGATCCTGAAAGAAGAACGTTGAAGCAAGTTACCTTAGATAATGCTGTAGAAGCAGACAGAGTATTTTCTATGTTGATGGGTGATGAAGTACCACCGCGTAGAGAGTTTATTGAAGCAAACGCTAAGTATGCAAATATTGACGTGTAATTGCTAAACCTTATTAATTTTAAAAAGGAGGTTGACTACCTCCTTTTTTTATGGTCTTTTTTAAAGTGATAGAATATCAGCAAGTGCGATAAGATCTTTAGATACTGTTTTCTTTCCTTCGATTGCTTTAAGAAATGGTGTAAATGTAATTTTATCGCTTACTAGGCCTACGGTTACAGATTTTTTTCCATCCATTAATGCGTTTACTGCTTGTGAACCTAAACGCGATGCTAAAATACGATCTCGTGCGGAAGGACTTCCTCCCCGTTGAACGTGTCCTAATATCGTACTACGTATCTTCATATCTGGGTAGATTAACTTTAATTTCTTTTCCAACACCAAAGCTCCTCCTTGTTCATCTCCCTCTGCTACCACAATAATGGAAAATGATTTCTTTCGTTTATCTGGACGATTCAATTGCTCAAGTACCTTACCCCAATCATCTATATCCTCTGGTATCAAAGCTCCTTCTGCTCCACCTGCAATCGCAACAGCTAAGGCAATAAATCCACTATCACGCCCCATTACTTCTACAATAAAAACACGTTCATGTGAATGAGCTGTATCTCTAATTCTATCTATTGAATCCAGAGCAGTATTGATAGCAGTATCATACCCTATGGTATAATCTGTGCCATACAAGTCATTGTCAATTGTTCCAGGCAAACCTACACAGGGGATTCCATATTCTTCATAAAATACATTCGCTCCAGCGTATGAGCCGTTACCACCTATGCAAACTAAAGCATCAATATTATGAGCCTTCAAATTGTGATATGCTTTTTCCCTTCCTTCTTTCGTCCTAAAGGCTTCGCTTCTTGCAGTTTTTAAAAATGTACCACCTCGTTGAATAATGTTCGCAACAGATTGACGATCCAAATCAATAATCTCGTTTTCAATCATTCCTTCATAGCCGCGTTTTACCCCTTTAACGTTATAGCCATGATATATTGCCGTTCGCACAACTGAACGTATGCATGCGTTCATTCCAGGGGCATCACCTCCAGAAGTATAGACTCCTATTGTCTTCATACAGCCAAAATAAAAAAGGTCTGCTGAAACAGCAGACCTTTCTAATATTTTTAGTAAACAAGTTATTACTCCCTTATGGAGCTAACTTATATCTAAACTGAACATAATCATTGTTGTCAGACATTGTTTCAACAACGTCAGTAATTTCGATTAACGCATAAGTTCCTGCATTCTTGATGTTAGCGATGTAAACATCTCCATCAGCCACTTCAACTGCTGTTTCAGCAGTTCCAGAGCCATTCCATGCAGCTTCTAATTCAGCTTCGTTTGTAACATTTGCCCAATTGTAAGTAGTTGCTTTCTTAAACTGAGTACCATTTCTAGAAGTCCATCTAGCAGGCCAGTTTGCTATTTCAGAACCAGCAGTTGAATCTTGGATATCTTTATCACTGTTAGGATCAGAAGATTTTAGATTACAACATCCCAATTGATAAGCACCTTCTTTTGCTCCAGCAAAGTTCCATACTTTAAAAGTCTCTTGATTGTTGTCTAAAAGATACTCGATTAAAGTAGCACCACCATCTCCGATATTCGTAATAGTAATTGATTTTGTTGTTGAATTACCATCTTTATCAGCAATTGTGAAGTTCCAAACTTCTGTTCCTGCAGTTGGCTCAGTAGTTCCTTTAAAATCTACTCTTAACTCTGCATCGTTAAGTGTGGAATCGCAAAGAGAACAACCTACTGGAGTAACTTCAGCTCCTCCGTCGTAAGAAACAGAAATCTTGATTGATTTCATTTTCTCCGTATGACTTGCATTAATTCCTACAACAAAATCAGTGTTTGCTGCAAGTGTGATGTCATCAGAAACATATCCTGACCCACCGATAAATTCCAATACTGGTTTTGGAGCTACATCCTCTGTATCTCCACAGCTAGTAATAAAGATAGAACCTAGTCCTAATACTACTGCTAGTGATAATAATTTGATTTTTTTCATTGTTAACGTTTGAGCGGCAAAGATACGATGTTAATTAATTATTAAGATGATAATTTGCATTCTTGCTTAATTCTTACAAACCTTGTTGGTATATAACTGAAATTCATGGTACTAACCACAGTAGACTTCGTCATTATTTCCTTATTTATCTTAATTACTTTAGCCTTAGGTTGGTATTCACGTAAAACTGCAAGCGAAGGAATTGAAGGATTCTTTTTAGGTGGTAAAAACTTACCATGGTATTTGGCTGGTTTAAGTATGGTAGCAACCACCTTTGCTGCAGATACTCCTCTCGCAGTAACAGAATTAGTTGCCAAGAACGGTATTTCAGGGAATTGGGTATGGTGGAATATGCTTTTAGGTGGCATGTTTACTGCTATTTTCTATTCACAACTATGGAGAAGAAGTGGGGTTGTTACAGATGCCGAATTCATTACATTGCGTTATAGTGGAAAAGAGGCTACTTTCCTTAAAAAATTCAAAGCTGTTTATCTTGGTTTGTTTATGAATGCCATTATCCTAGCTTGGGTAAATC
>JABDQY010000215.1 GCA_013042025.1 Bacteroidia bacterium | reverse complement strand
GTCTTTAGTATTGTGTTATTTATAGTATTCTCCTTAGGGATGAATGCTCAAGTATGAATCTCCAACCACTATAGAAGTCTTAACGATAGATGGTAAAGTTATTTCATATTTCAAAGAGGTAGGTAATAGCACGGTAGTTCAATTGCCTCAAGCACGAGTCTATTTTGTGAAGGCAATAGGCGAAGGTACAACTGAAATTGAAAAAGTAGTACTTCGCCAATTGTTGTCCAAATCCAGGGAACGGATAATTTCCAAAAAAAGGAATTAACTCTCAAAAATGGAAAAGCATAGAGCTGATTTATGTTGCCTAAATTTCATAAAGTGCTTATAGTAAAGACTTTAATGCTTATGGTACTTTTAACCATTACTTGGCACGTAGTTTGAAATAATATAGTTGGGTTTAAGATAACGATATTATTTTGAGAAGTTACATGTTAAAAAAGGGGAGTCATACATTAGGATTTTTACTAGTGTTATTTTTATTGGTACCAGGAGTAAGTAATGCAGCAACTGTATTTACGTCTACCGGTACAGGAAATTGGAGTACAAGTTTTTCGTCTAGCGGGAGTGGATCTCCTTTAATTTACATCATTCAATCTGGTGATACAATAACAGTGGATGTTAATGGAACTTCTGGTATTGACACAATTAGAATATTTGGAACGTTGAATTTCAACAATGGAAATAAATTGGATCTTTCAGCAAGTGGAGTGGTTCAACTTGAAAATGGAGGGTCAATTGGTGCTGGAAATGGAGGAAGCAAATTTAGATTCCCTGGAGGAACTAGTATATCTGGACCTTTTAGTTTAAGCGGTCCTTTAGAAGGAACTGGAACTACCGGAGGTGCATTTGTTCCACCTTTTTTACCTGTAGATTGGTTGGGTGTTCAGGCAAGTATAGGAGCAGATCAGATTGAGGTAGTTTGGCAAACTGGTTCTGAACTGAATAATAATTACTTTGTAATTCAGTATTCGGAAACTGGAAGCGAATGGTCAGATTGTGGTACAGTATATAGTCTATCTGTTGGTGGGAATTCTGATATAGTTTTAGATTATAGCTACTCTTTTGATAAAAACGTGTTAAGTTTTCGTGAAGGCAAGTGCTTTCTAAGAATCAAACAAGTTGATTTTGACAATGAAGTTAGCTTCTCAAATGTAAAAATGATCAAGAATGACGGCGAAGAGGAGATAAAAGTTGTGCAATTAAATAATAATCTATTCACTACCAATGTTAAAGAAAATGGAGAAGAAGTTTTCTTAAAAATATTGACTCTTGAAGGAAGCACTATTCTAAATGAGATTTTGATTCCAACTAAGAAATATAAGTTGGTTTTGCCTGGTCTGTATATTATTCTTTTTGAATCCAAAGGTGAAATTACATCCCGTAAAATAATTGTACACTAAATAGCAAAATAATTAAAAAAAATGCCCGCAAATCGCGGGCATTTTTGGTTACTATTAGAGTTTAAAAAGGCAAGTCACCACCTTCTTTCTTTGGAGTCATAAGAAGGAACTCATTAGCGACAACCTCTGTAATAAACCGTTTGTTCCCATCTTTATCATCATAGCTTCTGCTTGTTAATTTTCCTTCAATCATTACTTGTTTCCCTTTGTCTAATAGTTGCTCTACAAGTTCAGCTGTTTTTCCCCACGCAATAATGTTGTGCCATTGCGTCTCTGTAACTTTTTCACCTTTTTGGTTTTTGTAAAATTCGTTCGTGGCCATTGTGAATTTTGCTAATTTGCTTCCACTTTCTAGGTCTTTGATTTCTGGTGTGTTACCTAAATTTCCGATCAGTTGTACTTTGTTTTTTAATGCGTTCATAATAATTTTTAATTTAAATGTTTAATGTATGTGTTACGTTTAATTATCATGTTGAATTGATTCGTTCAAAACAACAATGCAAATAGAATGGACAATGCAAATACAAAGCGAATATTAAGCACTTACTTACGATTACAATCATTTGTAAACGTTTACAAACGGTTAATATAGTTGATAGTGAGATATATATGAATAATTTATTTGATTTTTACAATAAACCCTATCTTAGGCTTTGTTACAACTTTCTAGCCTTTAAACCTTAAAATCAATAATTTGAATTACTTTGCCTATCCTTAATAAGATCAATATATAGATGAGACGAGAAACAGATTTATTGGGAAGTATGGATATCGATTCTGGAACCTATTTCGGTATTCACACAAAACGAGCAATTCAAAATTTTGATATTTCAAATTCCAAGATTGGAGATTTCCCAATTTTTATCAAAGGACTTATACTTACAAAAAAAGCTTGTGCTTGTGCGAATAAAGAAATTGGCACAATCCCAGAAGAAAAAGCTCAAATGATTATTTCAGCATGCGATCTCATTCTTGAAAATCTAGAAAAATATTTACCCTACTTTCCTTCAGATGTTTTTCAGGGAGGAGCAGGAACTTCAGTAAATATGAATGCGAATGAAGTAATTGCCAATGTGGCATTAGAAACTGCAGGAAGAGAATTGGGTGATTACCAATTTCTCCATCCGAATGACCATGTAAATAAATGTCAATCTACCAATGATGCTTATCCCACAGCATTCAGAGTTGCAATCTATTTTTACATTAATGACCTTCTAGAAAAAATTGAGTTGCTTGTTGCTGAGTTGGATAAGAAAGCAATAGAATTTGAGAACGTCTTAAAGATGGGGAGAACCCAGTTGCAAGATGCCGTACCTATGTCGATGGGAGATGAATTTAAAGCATGGAGTACAAATCTTATTGAAGAAGTTAAGAACCTAAAGAATTCTAGAGATTTAATTCTTGAAATCAATTTAGGAGCTACGGCAATTGGAACAGGGATAAATGCTCCCGAAGAATTCAAACATAAGGCTGTGAAATACCTTAGAAAGATAACCGGTGGAGACTTCGTTTTAGCACCTAATTTAATTGAAGCAACTAGCGACTGTGGTGCATATGTCATGATATCTGGAGCTGTGAAGAGAACAGCAGTAAAATTATCTAAAATTTGCAACGATCTAAGGCTTCTATCATCTGGTCCTCGCTGTGGTTTTAATGAAATAAACTTACCTGAGTTACAAGCAGGTTCTTCTATAATGCCTGCTAAAGTTAATCCGGTAATTCCAGAAGTTGTAAATCAAGTTTGTTTCAAAGTAATTGGAAACGATGTAACAATTTCTTTTGCAGCAGAAGGGGGACAACTTCAACTGAATGTGATGGAACCTGTAATAGCACAGTCGTTGTTTGAATCAATTTTACTGCTGGGGAATGCCTGCACAACTTTAGCATACAAGTGTATAACAGGAATAAGTGCTAACGAACAACATACAAAAGAAATGGTACTAAATTCAGTTGGACTAATTACATTCCTTAATCCATACATCGGACATGATATGGGAGATATTATAGGAAAAGAAGCAATTGAAACGGGCAAAAGTGTACGTGAACTGGTTATAGAAAAGGATTTGTTATCCTCTTCTGAACTTGATGAAATTTTAAGTGTAAAAAATCTAATGCATCCAGTATTTGGGGCGAAATTAATAAAGTAAGCATGGCAAATATTTTAGAAAGTCAATTCTGGATAAATCTAATAAAGAAGATAATAAAGTCAATTGCTAAAGATAAAGGAATACGCACAAGTCCAAGAACTTGGCATCAACATGTAGTTCCACATAAGGATGGCTGGGCTGTAAAAAGAGAAGGGAATAAAACGTATTCATCTACCCACAGAAAACAATCAACTGCAATTCGCAAGGCTAAAACGCTAGCTCGCCGATATGATGCTGATGTAATTATACATGGTAGAGATGGTGCAATAAGAGATAGAATAAGTTATGATTAAACAAAAAAGGCACTGCATAGCAGTGCCTTTTTTTGCAATTTTTATATTGAATTAGTATTTATTCTCAGCACCTAACTCTTTTACTAGTAAGTAGTAAAAAATAGCTCTGTACTTGTTTCTGTTAGACGAACCCATAGTTTCACATACTTTTTTAATTGCTGTGTTTCCATTGTCGCTCATTCCAAGTTTACCTTCAATAAAGTTTTTTCTAACTGTATCTAGTTCTGCATCATCTGAACAAGATACTTTGTTTGCATCGTTGTTGTAAAGAGCAGGACCTAATCCTTTAGTTACCTTCTCAAATAATGCTTCATCATATGATAAGCCTAATTTTTTCATTTCACCTTTAAGTGATTCAAATGTTTCTACGAATGTTGCCATTTTAGTTTTTTTTGTTGTTAAAGTCTATTTATACGTTAGACGTATGTTTCGAACAAAGTTACATACTAAAATAGAATTTTTAAATGATGGCGATGAGATGTTAAAAAAAAGTAAACAATAAAGTCAGTTCATCAAATAAATAAGAACGTCTAATAAAGTGAATACCTGCTATTTAGCTTTCGTTTTTTGTTAATATTATCAAATTGCATTACTTTTGTTTTGCAACTAATGAAAAATTTGGTTGTTATGCTACAACTACTACGTCAATACAGTCTCTTTGCTATTGCAATATTTTTTAGTGTTTTTGCTATGGGTCATGGTGCAATCCATGAAAAAATAGAAGAAACTACTGAAAAAATAAATAAGCACCCTCTTGATCCAAATTTATATGTGGAACGTGCTGGATACTACAAAGCTGACGACGATTTTGACAAAAGTTACGCAGATTATCAACATGCTCTTTATATTGATAATTCACTTAAGACTATCGATTTCTTAATTGCTGAGTTGATGTATCATTTTGATTATTACTATTCAGCTCTTGAAGCGGTAACGTCATTTGAAAAACAAAAGATTAATACTGCACAGTGTTATTTGTTAAAGGCTAAAATTTTTGATAAACTGTTTGAGGCAGATAGTGCTTTGTTCTATGCCGAAGCTGCTTATCCGCATCATACTAAGCCAAATACACAATACTTTGTTCAGGTAAAAGAATATGTACTTTTTGCTGATAAAACTGATTACGAAAACGCAAAGAAGTGGTTGGTTGAGGGCAAAAAGCGGTTACCTTATGACTTAGTAATCCAAGAAGAATACGTGAATTTGGCATTAAAATTTGATGACTTTTCTACTGCCGAATCACTTTGTCTGGAACAAATTCCAAAGCTTAAAAGAAAAGAGTATTGGCAATTCTTGCTTGCAGGTGTTTATGCAAAAAAAGGTGATAAAGCACAGTCACAAGAGTATTATAATAGGTCTCTAGCTTCAATTAATAAATTGAAGAACCATCACAGAAACACAACATATATTATCAATCTTAAAAAGAAAATACAACTACAACTAACTGCTCAACAATAAAATGAAAAAAGCTATTTTTAAACTATTAGCACTGACATTATTTACTTTAATGTCATTTAGCATAAATGCTCAAACAACATTAATTGCTAAGAACTCTACTTGGAAGTATCATGATGGCAATACAGATCAATCTACGGCAATGACCGATACAACCTTTAATGATGCATCTTGGTCTAGTGCCAGTGGTGTATTTGGTGTTGGTTCGGTTGATGGGGCCACAATATCAACAACCGTCAATAACTACGTAACGGTTTACTTTAGAAAGAAAATAACATTATCTACAAGATTATATGGATCATTGGATATGAATATCATTTGTGATGATGGTTTTGTTGTTTATCTGAACGGTAATGAAATTCAGCGATATAATATTGGGGCTGGAGCTGTAACTTTTGCTACAACAGCGTCCACTGCTATCGGTGGTGCTGAAGAAGGAGACTATGATGCTTACTCGGTAAGCATCGATACTTCAGATTTAGTAATTGGAGATAATTACATTACAGTACAACTTAAAAATGTTAGTACTGGAAGTTCGGATCTTGGGTTCGACATGGAATTAATTGCCAATGCTTATACAGCTCCTCCAACTTATGTAGTTAATTCTGGTGATAATTGGGATTATCTAGATGATGGAAATGCACCAACAACTGGATGGAATTCTGATACAGCATGGTCTATTCCGGCAGCATGGGATAACGGTCCATCATTATTGGGATATGGAACAATTGATGGAAGAACAAAAGCAACAACTATTAGTACAGCTGCAAATCCAGCAGCATATTTTAGAACTGAATTTACAATAACAGATACTTCTGATGTTAAGTATCTAAACCTAGACTATGTTCGAGATGATGGAATTGTAATTTACATAAATGGAACAGAAGTGTTTAGAGATGGATTACCCTCAGGTACCGTAACAAATTCAACATATGCAAACCAGACAATTGGAGGTACGGATGAGGGAGCCTGGAACAATACAGTAA
>JABDQY010000214.1 GCA_013042025.1 Bacteroidia bacterium | reverse complement strand
TTTGCACATCGACATATTAATTCTAATTTTGCCCTGGATTTCTAATATAAAATTAGAGGAGGGGAATTTTTTAAGAAGAACATTTTACAAGCATGAGAAAGTATAATATAATTGGTGTTATGTCTGGTACATCTATGGATGGTCTAGATATAGCTCATGTTTCTTTAGAAGAAGCAGAAGCCGGGAAATGGAATTACAGCATAAATGCTGCAACAACCATTGCATACGAAGAAAAGTGGAGGTTAAGATTGTCTAAATTAAGACATCAAAACTCGCTAATATTTTACAAAACTGACAGATTCTATGGTCAGTTTATTGGTGAACAAGTAAAGGCATTTTTAACTGAGAATAACTTAGATGCAGATTTAATTGCTTCACACGGTCATACTGTTTTTCATCAACCTGATAGCAATATTAGTGTGCAGGTTGGTGATGGGAATAGCATTTACGGTTATACCGGCATTCCTACCGTAACAAATTTTAGAGCTCTCGACGTAATATTAGGTGGAGAAGGAGCACCACTAGTTGGGATAGCAGATCAATATCTATTTGGAGAGTTTGATATGTGCTTGAACCTTGGTGGTTTCGCTAATATTTCAGCTAATATCAATTCCAATCGTGTTGCATATGACGTTTGTCCTTGCAATATTGTTTTGAACAGAATTGCTCGTGAATTTGGGCAAGAATATGATGAGAATGGAGAAATTGCCGAGAAAGGAAATATCGATTACGATTTACTTTCTGATTTAAATAGCATTTCATTTTATGATTATGAGCCACCGAAATCACTAGGAAGAGAATGGATTAGCTCAAACTTCTGGTCGCATGTTAGAAACAGTGTCGCTAAGAAAGAAGATAAGATGAAAACACTAGTAGATCACATTGCACAACAAATAGGGAACAATGTGGAAGATTTATCAAGTGGTGATGCTAGTAGCAAAAGAGTTTTTGTAACTGGAGGAGGGGCTTTCAATAAGACGTTGATTTCACACTTAAGAACACATACAGAAGCCGAAATTGTGGTGCCAGATGATAAAATGGTAGATTACAAAGAAGCGTTGGCTTTTGCCTTACTAGGAATACTTAGAGTTCAAAATAAAACAAATGTATTGTCCATTGCAACTGGTGCTACTGAAGACTCAGTTTCAGGTTCATTGCATGGTGACTTTTCTAAAACAGTATAATGGAAGAATTATTAAAAAAGTTCGAAACTAAAAAACCAGAAATTGTATTTGAGTGGCAAGACTCAGAAACAGAAGCTGAAGGTTGGGTTGTAATTAACTCACTAAGAAACGGTGCTGCAGGTGGTGGTACAAGAATGCGAAAAGGACTGGATAAACGTGAAGTAGAATCACTTGCCAAAACCATGGAAGTGAAGTTTACAGTAGCAGGTCCTCCAATTGGCGGAGCTAAATCTGGTATTAATTTTGATCCAGCAGATCCAAGGAAAGAAGGAGTTTTAAAAAGATGGTATGCAGCTGTTGCTCCATTGCTAAGAAACTACTACGGTACCGGTGGGGATATGAATGTAGATCAGTATGCTGAAGTAATTCCATATACTGCAGAATATGGAATCTTGCATCCGCAAGAAGGCGTAGTTCAAGGATATTTCAGGAAGTATAATCGAGCTGAAAGATTGCAGGCAATAACACGATTACAAACGGGAGTTTTGCTTCATATTGAAGACGAAAGGTTTACTCCTGATGTAAACAGAAAATACAATATCTCTGACATGATTACAGGTTGGGGAGTTACTGAAGCTATTCGTCACTACTACAATACTTGGGGTGGCATTTTGCCGGGTAAAAGAGCCATAATCCAAGGTTGGGGAAATGTTTCGGCCGCTGCAGCATTTTACTTAGCAAAACACGGAGTTAAAATTATTGGAATTATTGACAGAGAAGGTGGTCTAATTAATATGGATGGGTATGGAGAAGAAGAAATTACTAAATTATTTATTCATAGAGATGGCAACAAATTGAACCCAGAAATCCTTGGCGAAAAGTTGATGTCTTTTGAAGAAGTAAATAGTAAGATATGGAGCCTTGGTGCAGAGATTTTTGTTCCTGGAGCAGGTTCTCGTTTGGTAACAAAAGAACAAGTAGATCAAATGATTGAAGGCCAAATGGAAGTAATAAGTTGTGGTGCGAATGTACCTTTTGCTGATAAGGAGATTTTTATGGGTCCTATTTCAGTTTATGCAGATAATAACATAGCTGTAATTCCTGATTTTGTAGCAAATTGTGGTATGGCCCGAACATTTGGTTTCTTAATGTCTGAACGTGGTGTTGTAGAAGATGTTGCAATCCTTAAAGACTCTTCTGAAACAATAGCAAGACAAATGATGAGATTACATCAATTCAACCCGAAGCATACAGGTCTTAGCCGTAAAGCATTGGAAATGAGTTTGACTGATTTGGTTGATACGGGAGATACAAGCCATAGAAGTGGAGTTGGAGGAACGGCTTAGTTCAACTGTCAAACTGAGTAATTGGAATAGCGAGTGAATCGAAGTTTGACAAACAATTCATCATAAAACAATTGAAAAGCGGCTTAACGGCCGCTTTTTTTGTTAGTATCCTACTAAACTTTGAGTCTTAACACCAATAGGATGCTGGTTTGCTGCAAGTTTTGCATATTCCTTTGCTTGAGTAAGATTACCACTTTTTTCTGCTGCCATTGCAAGATTGTGATACAATTTAGCAAGCTTCTTTCTCTTCTTTTCACGTTTTATTCCTCTTTGCCAATGCTCTTCAGCTTTGGTCCAATCTTCTGCACGAACATCGATAGCTGCTTTTTCTAAATGATCATTTCCTTTGGTGTAAATAGTTCTATATGTATAATGCTTGGTAGGGGATATTCGTGAAGCAAATTTGCTTCCCAATCGAAATCCAAGATTCGACATTTCTCGTCTGAAATTGTTTTCTAAAAGTTGTGTAGCGTTAATTCTTCGCAACGATTCTGCTTCATAAAAATATTCCTCTTCATAAACCTGTTCATCCAATAGCTGTCCTGTTTTAGCACTGTAAACTCTCCAACCTACTGTCACATAAATGGTCCTCCTTCCAACGAAGTAATCAACTTCTCGATATGTCTTTTCTCCTACTTCTTGCCTTCTAATTTCTATGTTATATCTATCAGAATAGTATTGGTCAAACATCTCAAGAGCAACTACAAAATCAGCATCTCGTGCAACTTGTTTTAACTCTTCAACAGATAAACTATCTGGAAAGATACCGTTTGCATTTTGCTGAAAATTAGATATTTGAGCAATATTGTTAAAGTATTTTCTACTCTTAATTCCATTATTAAATCCGTTGATACTTCCCATTAATGCGTCGGTACTATTTGGTGACATGTGCCCGTCTCGGGTTACAACAGAATAATCCAATCTAACTCGATTTAATGTTACAATTCTTTTGTTGCTTTCCGGAAGCATAATTGCAGCTTCAGTAGTTCCAATAGGATAATTTACGTTGGTTGTAGTACCACAAGCAAAAAGGCCGAGGCATAGTACATATAATAGTTTATTCATAAGAAGGATGTAAAATTACGATTCCTTGAGTTTTTCTTCCAATTGATTCATCTCATCTCTTAGTCTCGCAGCTTCCATGAAGTCCATTTCTTTTGCTGCTTTTAGCATCTGAGCTTTGGTATTTGCGATAGCTTTTTTCAATGCATCTTTGCTCATATATTGAACAACTGGATCTGCTGCAATACCAACATTATCTTGTGGCTGATACGTTCTTGGTCCTTTATCTGATTCCAAACTTGTTCTATTAAATACAGATTTCTTATCCCTACGAATAGTCTCGGGAACAATACCATGTTCTTCATTGTATTTCGTTTGAAGTATTCTTCGGCGTTCTGTTTCTTCTATTGTAACTCGCATGCTTTCAGTAATTTTATCAGCATACATAATTACCTTTCCATTTACATTTCTTGCTGCTCTTCCTACGGTTTGAACCAAGCTTCTTTCACTACGTAAGAATCCTTCTTTATCAGCATCCAAAATTGCAACTAAACTTACTTCAGGTAAATCTAAACCTTCTCTTAATAAGTTTACCCCGATTAGTACATCAATATCTCCTGCTCTCAATCGTTCCAGAATTTCAACTCTATCCAATGTTTTAACCTCTGAGTGAATGTACGTTGCGGAAATACCTAGATTTCGAACATATTTATCCAGTTCTTCGGCCATTCTCTTGGTTAAAGTAGTTACTAGAACACGATCACCCATTTGAACACGTTCATCAATTTGATCTAGCAAGTCATCTACTTGATTAACGCACGGACGAACTTCAATAACTGGATCTAATAATCCTGTTGGACGGATAAGTTGCTCCACTATTACTCCCTCACTTTCCTGTATTTCGTAATCAGCAGGTGTTGCACTCACATATACTACTTGATTTGTAACCTCAGCAAATTCTTCAAATTTTAAAGGTCGATTATCTAAAGCTGCCGGAAGCCTAAACCCATAATCAACGAGATTTATTTTTCTACTTCTATCACCTCCATACATCGCACGAACCTGAGGTAATGTTACGTGACTTTCGTCAATGATCATTAAGTAATCTTCAGGGAAATAATCCAATAAACAGAAAGGTCGTTGACCTGGAGTTCTTCCATCCATATATCTGCTGTAGTTCTCAATCCCATTGCAATAACCCAATTCTCGCATCATCTCCATGTCAAACTCAGTACGTTGTTCAATGCGTTTTGCTTCAAGTGGTTTCTGTATTTCTTTGAAGTATTCAACTTGCTTAACCATGTCGTCTTGTATCATGTTAATGGCATTTTTCAAACGATCTTGAGGTGTTACAAATAGGTTAGCAGGGAATATTGCTGCATGCTCCATTTCTTCTAGTCGGCTTCCTGTAAGTGGATCAATCATTTCAATTTCTTCAATCTCATTTCCAAAGAAACTTACGCGTATAGCAACATCATCATAAGCTAAGAAAATGTCTACTGTATCGCCCTTTACTCGAAAAGTGCCACGTTTAAATTCTGATGCAGTTCTAGAATATAAACTACCGACTAAAGCATGTAGTAAGCTGTTTCGTGTAATCTTTTGACCCTTACTAATTCGAATAATACTGTCTTCATAATCGTTTGGATTACCTGCACCATAAATACAAGAAACAGATGCAACTACAATGATATCTCTTCTTCCGCTCAACAAAGCAGAGGTGGTTTGTAATCGCATTTTTTCTATTTCTTCATTAATATTTAAGTCTTTTTCAATGAAGGTGTTGGTAGTTGGAATAAATGCTTCAGGTTGATAATAGTCGTAATACGAAACGAAGTATTGAACAGAGTTTTCAGGGAAGAAATTTTTAAACTCTCCGTACAACTGAGCTACTAGAGTTTTGTTATGGCTAATAATTATCGTAGGTTTTTGTACTTGTTCTATAACATTTGCCATCGTAAATGTCTTTCCCGAACCAGTAACACCCAACAAAGTTTGAGCAGGCAAACCATCGTTTAATCCACCAACTATTTTTTCAATTGCTTGTGGTTGATCTCCGGTTGGTTTAAATGGGGATTGGATTTTGAAAGACATTTTGCGAATTTAGTGATAAGTTGAACAGCGAAGTAGCAGATTCAATTTAAAATTTAATCACTCATTTATACTCACTTTATCGTAGTTCTTAGATGCACTCAACAGCATACTATACATCTTCCCTTTATAGTTTATTTGAAGCATGTTTTGTTGATTGGGAAATTTATCAATAAGCATGTTGTTTTCCATTTCAATGCTCTTCAGTTTTCGTTTGCATTTTAATGGTTCAAAATGAACTATTGTTTCACTAAAGTTAACTTCGATTATTGATACTTCAAGAAATTGATTTTTACCATTGAATTTCAAAAAGCTTTTCTTTTTTATGTAGCTGTTAATCAGTGGAATGTGTTCTTCAATTGTTGAGCTTTCTAGCAAAATATCTTTCTCAGAAAATGCTGTCAATACTCCTTCAAGATGTTCTGTGTCTGTTCTCCAAGAACCGGCAAATTCTTTTTTGTCTTCATTGTACGTCATATTCATCCAGGAAGTATGAAAATCATGGGAAGGCGTAAATAGGTAGACAAAAAGTAAAAATATATCCAATACCACTTTTCAAAATTAAGTATTTGCTTTTCTTTGTTATTCTATTTTTAAAATGAAGAAACCAACTAACTCCTTTCTCCTGGCTTTTATATGCTTAAGTTTTGGTGCATTTGCTCAAGAAAACACCAATCACAATAAGTTTAGACAACTTGGTCAAGAGCTACCAACACCAAATGTATATAGAACTGCAAGTGGTGCTCCAGGACATCTGTATTGGCAGCAAAAAGCAGATTATATTATGGATATTACCTTAGATGATGATAGCCAACGTGTATATGGAGTTGAAGAAATTACCTATACCAACAATTCTCCAGATCAATTGGATTATTTGTGGATTCAATTGGATCAAAACATGAGAAGTCAAGAATCTCAAACCTATAAGATTCAAACGGGAAGGATAGATGATGGGATGAGTTTAGGAGAGTATTTTAGATTATTTCATACGTTTCCAGGAGGATTCAATTTGGATTATGTAAGAGATGGAAATGGAGAAGATTATGAAGTTAAAGTAAATCATACCATGATGCGGATTAATTTAGATGAGCCACTGAAACCAGGTGCTGCTGTAAAAATTAATATAAAATGGTGGTACAACATCAATGATCGAATGGAAATAGGAGGTAGAAGTGGTTACGAGTATTTCAAAGAAGAGGATAATTATCTCTATACCATTGCTCAATTCTTCCCAAGAATGGCTGTTTATAGCGATGTAGA
>JABDQY010000213.1 GCA_013042025.1 Bacteroidia bacterium | reverse complement strand
GAGTAATTGCATTCATGCAGGAATTTGGAGCTAAAAACAATTTAGACACCTATACTGATGCTGTCGGAAATGTAATTATAAAAAAACCTGCCACTTCTGGTATGGAGGATAGACAAACGGTTATTTTACAAAGCCATTTAGATATGGTGCATCAAAAGAATGCAGATACTGATTTTGATTTTAGTACTGAAGGAATTAAGATGTACATAGACGTTGAAGGAGATTGGGTTAGAGCTGAAGGAACCACATTGGGTGCTGATAACGGTATGGGAGTAGCCGCTATAATGGCCTTGCTTACTTCAACCGACATCCCCCACCCTGCTATTGAAGCCTTGTTTACAATTGATGAGGAAACAGGTATGACAGGTGCGATGAATTTGGAGCAAGGAATACTAGATGGTACAATCTTACTAAATCTTGATACAGAAGATGATGATGAATTCTCTATTGGTTGTGCAGGCGGTATCGACACTAATACCAAGTATAAATATCAAAATGTTGCTGTAATATCAGGTTCTAAAACGTATAAAATTACGGTAAATGGATTAAAAGGAGGTCACTCTGGTGTTGACATTGATCTTGAAAGAGGTAATGCGAACAAAATTATGAACCGCTTAATGTATCAATGTGAGCAGTTTAATTTGCAGATTGTTGAAATTAACGGAGGAAGTTTACGAAATGCAATACCACGCGAAAGCTTTGCTACAGTTACAGCAAATCCTAATTATATAAGCGAATTTGAAAAAAGAGCTAATGATATTAAAGTGGAATTTGATATCGAAGAGCCAAACCTAAATATAGTTTTAGAAGAAACAGACGCTGTTTCTGAAGCAATGTCTTTGAAAGACGTAAAACAAGTAACAACTACCCTATATGCTTGTCATAATGGTGTATTCACCATGAGCAGAGCTATTGAAGGCTTAGTTGAAACATCTTCGTCTCTTGCACGTGTAATTGTTAAGGACGGCGAATTTGTAACACAAAGTTTGCAAAGAAGTTCAAGTGAAAGTGGTAAAATGAATGTTGCCAATACGGTTGCCGCTCCGTTTCATTTAATGGGTTGTGATGTTCAGCATGGTGGTTCTTACCCAGGTTGGGCACCTAATCCAAAATCTGCGATCATGGATGTTCTTATAAGTAAGTACAAAGAACTTTTTGAAGAAACTCCAAAAGTAATGGCAATCCACGCTGGATTGGAATGTGGTTTATTGGGAGAAAGATACCCAGGACTAGATATGATAAGTTTTGGCCCTACAATTAAAGGAGCTCATAGTCCTGATGAACGTTGTGGAATCAAATCAACACAAAAGTTTTGGAAATTTCTTTTAGCGATACTAGAGAATACTCCTAAGAAATAAGGCTATTAAGTAATCTGAATCAAAACCGACAAGGCATGCCTTGTCGGTTTTTTTGTGCTCTTAATCTTTTCTGTAAATCTGCCTATACTAAAGACTAGGCTTCTGAAGTTATCTATCATAACCAAGTTATGAACCGAAATAAACTCCTTATCCTCTCAATTGCACTCCTATGCTTTAGTGTATTTATCTTCTACAAAATAGCAAGCAACCCTTCTAGTACCTCATCTCATATAAGCTCATATGACGGTACTGTTTCTATTACCACACTCAATAGAAATACAGAGGCAATGGAATTACTAAATGATATAATTCCAAGATTTGACTTAGGACAATCGTACACCTACAAAAACTTAGAAATTATTACAATTAAAGGTGAGTTTAAGAACAAAAAAAACTACGTTACTCTAGAAGAAGCTTTAGACAAACAGTATGTTGAACTAAAAGAAACAAGTAATGTTAGCGAACTTATTTTAAATAATAACTCAGATAAGTATATCTACTTGCAGTCGGGTGATATTGTTAAAGGTGGCAAACAAGATCGAACGCTTCAATATGATTTGATTGTAAAACCAAAATCTAGGAATAATCCGGTTTCTAGTTTTTGTGTTGAATCAGGAAGATGGGGTAATAGAGATGATGGTGCAGACACTTATGCATTTGAGATGTCCAAGAAAGTGCTTTCTTCTAAAGACTTAAAGCTATCTGCAAAGAAGAATAAGAACCAATCTCGTGTTTGGGACAAAGTAAGCGAGCAACAGGAAAAATTAAATTCAAATGTTTCCAGAGTGTATGATAGAGATATCTCTGTAACCAATAATATGTCATCGTCTAGTCTTCAGTTAACATTAGAAAACGAAGAAATGTTAGAATTAGTAAAGGAATATCAAGCCGCATTAGAGAAAATTGAAAAAGATGGTATTGTGGGTATTGCATATGCTATTAATGGTACAATTTATGGAGCCGAAATTTACAATAACAAGCTCTTTCATCAGGTTTATGAAAAGCAAATAGAATCATATGCTACCGAAGCTATTTCAGAATTAGATTCCTCAAAGAATATGAAAAAGATTGATGAAAACGATTGGATAAAATTTATATCTCGAATTGAGAATCCCAACAAAGCGGATGTTGAAAATTTAAATAGTGAAACTAAATACTTTACTGAAGAAACTTCAAATTTGATTCGATTTACTACCTACGACACTTCTGAAGACAAATGGCTTCATGTAAGTATTTTAGATTCTTCTGAAGACATTGCTTCTGAAGTTGAAAGCAGAGAGATGCGATAAATCTTATGTGTAAAATAGATTTCTTATTGTTAAGCAACCTCTATGCGAACTCATTGAATAAAGTATCAAGAACTTGATGAAAATAAAAAAAGCCGTAAATAGTACCTACTAAAAAAAACTGCCCGAGACCAAACCAGTATCCACGAATTGATTTTCTTTCTTAAACTTGCAACTTAATAATAAATTAACAGGTTAATATACTTACTAATCAACGGAAACATGTCAGCAGCATTTTTTGCCTTACTAGATGATATAGCTATACTTATGGATGATGTAGCTACTATGACCAAAGTAGCTACAGAGAAAACGGCAGGTTTGTTGGGGGATGATCTGGCAGTTAACGCAGAGAAATCTTCTGGTTTTTTAACAAATAGAGAGCTTCCTGCACTTTGGAAAATAACGAAAGGATCACTACTCAATAAGCTAATCATATTGCCTATAGCTTTTTTACTCAGTGCATTTGTACCAGTAGTTATAACTGCGATATTGCTGTGTGGTGGTGTTTATTTAGCTTACGAAGGAGCTCATAAAATCTATGAGTATCTATTTCAAAAGAAAAAAGCCAAACCTGCTAAAGAAATTGTAGAACAATCTGAGGAGGACATAGCGAGCAAAGAAGCTGAACGCGTAAAATCTGCTATTCTTGTTGATTTTATCCTATCTGTTGAAATAATAATAATTGCACTCAGCACCGTGGTAGATGCGGATCTACAGACTCAAATAATAGTAGTTTCCATTATAGCATTACTTGCAACAATTGGAGTGTATGGTGTGGTTGCATTGATAGTACGCATGGACGATATGGGTTATAAGTTGATAAAGGAAAACAAAAATAAATTCACTAAGAACTTAGGCGTTGGACTAGTTAAAGCTCTTCCAATAGTTATAAAAGTGCTTGGTATAGTAGGCACAATAGCATTAGTTCTTGTAGCTGGAGGTATTTTTACTCACTATATTCACCAGATACACGATGTCGTAGCAGGAATACCTGGTATCTTGGGTGATGCTATAGTAGGGTTAATAGTAGGTGCTATCGCTTTAGCTGGGATGATGCTTTTTAAAAAACTTAGAGGAACTGAAGTCGCTAATTAATCGCTAGAATTGAATATGCTTCTTAATACAAAGTTTAGAGCTAATTTAACATATCTAATGCTAGTAGTGCTAGTATCATCGTGCTCACTTTTTAAGAAATCTGCGAAAAAGGATATCCCATTGTTTTCAGGATCCATTGTTTATACTATTGAAATCGTTAAACTAGATGGTTCTGAAGATTTAGCAAAGGGTAAACGGGACTTGTTCGGTAATGAGATGGTACTGACTATTCATCCAAATGGAGATATAGAACGTAAATATAATGGTACCTCAATCTCGGGATATGAAAGTTATTATATCGATTTACAAAACAATAAAGTTAAAGAAACCTACAAAGCAAAGGATACCATTTTTGTAAGAGATGCATCCATTGAAACACTAGTTAAACTCAATGATTTAAGAACATCAAAAGATTCTTCTGTAGAAGTCTTAGGAATGGAATGTGAAGATATCTCTCTTGCAGCAGAAGAACTTGATTTGACTGGAATAGAAAAGAAGTATGTGACCTTAAGGTATTGGTATTCACCAACTTTAAAAATTGATGCATCGCTCTATGAAAATGTTAATGACCAAATGCTGAGCTATTTATTAAGTAAAAGTAATGGCTCTATTTTCTTGAAATACGAGTTAAACTACGTAACACATAAGGTAATTTATACTGCAAAACAAATTGTTCCTAGTGAACAAACACAACAATCTGTGATTGATCGAGAATCTGTTTTATTGCGATAGCATTTCGTAAGAATTAGAATCTGAAATTTCACAACCGTTTTCAATCATTTCAAATATTTCTGTTTCTCTTACCTTAATGTATTTCTTAGAAGCGACTTCCTGTATCGCTTTGCCGTTCACTTCAGTAACTCTAATTAAATGAATATCATCAGGATCGCACTTGAAATAATAGGCAATTTGATTTTCCAGTTTAACAAGATAGTTTGTTTTGCGAAGCACCCCTTCCCACACTACGTCACTAAACTGATCAATTAAATCTTCAGCGGTTTCATGTTCTTCATCTTTGATCTTTATCCAGTCTTCTGCACTAATTCCATTTATCACTAAGAATTCAATAAATTCCTTTTCAAGATTGTTGAGCTCTTCTTTTGGTAGTCTTTTGTATTTCATAAAAAAACGGAGCAAAGTTAGGAATTCATTCAATCAATGTATGATATTTTGTTAAGGTTGGCTTTTATAGAGTTATCTAATTGTGATGTTATATAGAATTATTAATTTATCGGGTCTAAAGTCTTTTAATGCTTAAGTATAGTGCTACCTTTGCAGCAATGAAAATAGAAAAGAACATGGTTGTTGGTGTAAACTACCAGCTTGAAGTTGATGGAGCACAGTTAGATGCATCAGGTAGCGATCCTCTAGTGTACTTGCATGGACACGGCATGATGATTCCAGGTTTTGAAAAGCAATTGGAAGGTTTAGCTGAAGGAGACAAATACGATTTTAAAGTAAGTCCTTCAGAAGGATATGGCGAATACAATGCTGAAGCAGTTGTGCCTCTGGAAAAAACCATTTTTATGGTAGACGGAAGTATGAGTACTGAAGTTTTTGAAGGAGCCCAATTAAGGCTTTCAAATCAAGATGGACATCCAATGGTGGGAGTAGTTAAAGAAATTGCTGAGGAAACAGTAACGATGGACTTTAATCACCAATTGGCGGGTAAAGAATTACACTTTACTGGGAATATTGCAACTCTTAGAGCAGCAACTGAAGAAGAAATTAGCCACGGTCATGTACATGGTC
>JABDQY010000212.1 GCA_013042025.1 Bacteroidia bacterium | reverse complement strand
GATGAAGGACTTAAAGTTGTTAAATCAATACCCAAAATTCCATTTGAATTCACCCTTAACTTATGGTCGTTTCCGATCATTTCATAGCTGTTTTGTGCAAGCAATGAAATACAGGAAATCAATAAGGTTATGAAAAGGGGCGTTCTCAAATTACAAATCTATTTTTAGTCCAAATTGAGTATAGAATCCGTAATCTCGTTGTTCAATAATTGCTGATTTCTTGTAAACTGATTGCAATGCTAGGTTTCCTTGAGGATAAACAAGTACAGTAATTCGATTGTTTACTCGATAAGCCGCTCCAATTCCTAGCTCTACTCTATTTACACCTGCTTGTTTGTAAGGTTGAGTACTTATTAAAATTGCTTCATTTTCTTGATTGATGGTTGATCCAGTTGCACTTTGATTAATTCCAAACAGAACTCCAGTTCTTGTTAGGATTGCAAATTTCTGCCCAAGTGGAAACATTCGTTCGATACTTAAGGGAATAGAGATGCTTGTATATTTATTAGTAGCGGAAGTTGAATTAGAATTAAGAACAGTGTCCCAAACAGTGTATTCTACTTCTTTCTTAATCTCACCTAATACAGGATGAATTATCGTAACTTCTTTAGTTTCCTTGCGTGAACTAACTTCCATGCTATTTTGTACATAATCGAAATTCTCATTCCGTTGCGTATAGTTTACTCCGGTTTGAACGTTCCAAAACTCACTGAAAGCATATTGAGCTCTTACATCAAAACCATAAGACAGTTTTGAAGATTCTGCTGAGTTTCGAGCATCGATCATTGATTGATCACCACTCAACATTCTACCACCAATACCTGGTCCACCTGTGAATGCAAGACTCCATTTGCTTAATTTTGGATTGTCTCCACCCAAATCATTGTCGTCTGGTGATTGGTTTGTAGGTTGGTAATTATCCTTAGGTTCGTTCACTTTCTTGTCATCAGTTTCATGTGTGTCTTCAGATTCTAATTTTGGAAGTTCTGTTTTTGTATTTTTTCGAGGAGCATCAACAACTAGTTCTTTGTCTTTCACAAAGAATTTAGCTTTCTTAACATCGTTGTTTTTCTCAGACTTAACAATTTCCAAGAATTTATCTGCTAAGCTTTTGTCTCTAATAGGAGTTTCTTCAATTTGTTGAGGTGCACTTTGAATAGTTTTTGGAGTTGATTGCTCAACAAATCTTGGTGATTCTTCTCTTATTACTTCATCAGTTAAGAATCTTTCATCTTCACGGTTACTTGCAATATTGCTAGCTTGATTGTCTTCTTCATTAATTTGCTTGAATTCTGCTGTTTCTTCAGGAGACAAATCTGAAGTTGCTAAATCTTCAGTAGAATTAGATTCTTGTTCAACAATTGGATTATTACTTTGACTAGATTGCTCTAAATTGGTTAAACCAAAATATGCCGTACCTAATAATAGGATAGAAGCTGCACTCCAAACCCATATAAGTCGTTTTTTTCGTTTACGTTTAGCTAGAATAGCATCGAATAAACCTGCACTTGGTGCAGCTTCAAAACCATCGAACTTTTCTTTAATTATATTTTCCATCATTTCACTCATTGTCTGGTTATACCGTATTTAGTGAGTAGTTTTATTAAGTGTTGTTTCGCTCTACTGTACTGAGTTCTTGAGGTGACTTCAGATATTTTGAGCATTTTACCTATTTCTTTATGACTGTATCCTTCAACCGCATACAAGTTAAAAACAGTCTTATATCCCTCGGGTAGTTGTTGTAATATTTTAAGTAGGTCTTTGGTTTCAATCTTGCTAATAGCAGTAGCATCAAAACTTTGTTCCTTTACATTTTCAATATCGCCGGGTTCAAATTTCTTTACTCGTTTATCATTGCTTTTTAATGCTGTATAAACAACAATTTTTCGAATCCAACCTTCAAAAGAACCTTGTTTTCTAAAGGTTCCTATCTTGTCAAATATCTTGATAAAAGCATCTTGAAGAACATCTTCTGCTTCCATTTTACTATTGCAATATCTTAAACTTACTCCCATCATTTTCGGGGCAAAGCGTTCGTACAACAATTTTTGAAAATGCACATCATTATCGATACATCCTTTAATGATTTCATCTTCGTTCAATTGGTAATTGCTTGTACTGTTAGCTTTTTTATTCAAATGATAGACCTGTTGCCATGCAAATATGTTGCATACTTCTTTAAAAAAAATAAAAATTACCCAGAAACACAATTATAAACAATTTAATATCAAGAGTTTACATAGTGAAAAAAAGCTGCATATTTGTATTTAAATGCACATTTTTACTAAAGAAGAATTAGAAAAAATAGCCGTAAATGTTTTCTTATCAATAGGTTGTCCAGAGCAAGATGCTTTGTTGGCATCGGATGTGTTGGTAAGTGCTGATATAAGGGGCATTGATAGTCATGGTGTTTCTAGGCTAGTGGGTTATGTTAATCTTTGGGAAGCAGGAAGAATTAATCCGAATGCTGAAATCAAAATTATTCGAGATCATAAGTCAACATTTACAATTGATGGGGATGGTGGACTTGGTTTAATTGTTGCTCCTAAGGCAATGGGTATTGCCATTGACCGTGCAAA
>JABDQY010000207.1 GCA_013042025.1 Bacteroidia bacterium | reverse complement strand
GGATAAAGGTGCAGCCATCTTATGTAAAGATTTAGAGGCAAAGGAAAAAATTGGAACTATCGTAACTGAACTTCTTTCGGATAAATCAAAGGTAGAAAGGTTTGAAAAGGAAATAGCAAAATTGGGTCTACCTCAAGCTGCGGAATCAATTGTAAACGTAATTACCTCATCACTTGGATAAACCTAAGTACATATTTTTTTTAGGTGTAGGAGGGATAGGTATGAGTGCTTTGGCCAGGTACTGCCATCAGCAAGATTACGTTGTGTATGGTTATGATAAAACTGCAACAACCTTAACCGCTCAATTGCAAAAAGAAGGCATACCTATTTCGTTTGAAGATGAAGTTGATGCACTCCCTAATGAGATTAAGGACAATCCAAGCGAAACCTTGGTGGTATTTACACCAGCTATTCCGAAAGATAATGAGTTATTAAATTATTTTAAAGGAAGTAATTTTATTCTTCAGAAAAGAGCAAAAGTCCTTGGACGAATTACGAATTCAACCGTTAATCTTAGTGTTGCAGGTACTCATGGTAAAACAACCACTAGTAGCATCGTTGCCACTATTTTGCAACACTCAAATGTTCAGTTTTCTGCTTTTTTAGGTGGCATAAGCACCAATTTGAATAGCAATTACTATTATCAAGAAGGAAAGACTGTTGAGCACTATAGCGTTACAGAAGCCGATGAATTTGATCGATCATTTCTAGAGTTAAAACCTAATTATGCCATCATTACAAGTACCGACGCAGATCATTTAGACATCTATGGAAAGAAAGATGTGTTAGAACAATCTTACAAGGAATTTTCTAAACTAGTTACCATTAAGGAAAATCTATTTAGTGCTGCTTCTAATTCCAATCTTATTCAAGGAATATCTTATTCTGCCACGAACACAAAAGCTGATTACTATGCAGATGTTGAATCTAAAAATGGTAAGGGTACTCGGTTTAGTATTCAAAACAATATTGGCTTAGAAAGCATAAATGATTTGTATCTCAATATTCCAGGTTTGCATAATTTAGAAAATGCGGTTGGAGCTACATTAATGACACTTCAGGCAGGATTACCCATTGATTCGATACGAAAAGGGTTAGCAAATTTTAAAGGAATTAAACGACGATTTGAATATGTTCTTGACAATAAGAATGTCACATACATTGACGATTATGCGCATCATCCAAGTGAATTAAATGCTATAATCTCAAGTGTAAAAGAATTATATCCAAATCGAAAAATAACAGCAATCTTTCAACCCCATTTGTATACACGAACACGTGATTTTTTGGAAGGTTTTGCAGAAGAATTAACTAAAGTTAATGAACTAATTTTACTGCCAATTTACCCAGCACGCGAATTACCTATTGAAGGTGTTACTTCAGAGGTGTTATTGGAAAAAATTAAAATGCAGAATGCTATTTGTATTGATAAAAATGTTGTAGTTAAGGAGCTTAAAGAAAGAGATTTAGATGTACTCCTAACCCTAGGAGCTGGAGATATAGATCAACTAGTTGAAATGATTAAAGAGGCCTATGTCAATTAGTATTAATCCATATTTAAGGAAAACGCTGTATATCGTTTCTCTAATTTTACTTGGAGCCTTGTTTGTTACATTAAAAAGCAATCAGGAAAATCATGCTTGCATGAGTATAAACATTGCAATAAATGCTCCAATTGAAAAGCAACTAATCACTGAAAATTTGGTAAAAGATAAGCTTGAAGAATGGTATACAAATGGTCTATCTGGAGTGTTAAAAAAAGATATCAATCTAATTGACGTAGAATCAAATATTAAAAATCTACCAGCAGTTAAAGATGCTGAGGTAAGTTTTGACCTAAGAGGTGAATTGAAAATTGAAATTGAACAACGCGTTCCTGTAGTTCGGATAATAAATTCGAATGGAGCATCTTACTATCTGGATAATGAGTATTCAAAAATTCCTTCAGCTGGGACAGACGTAGCACGTGTACCTATCGCAAACGGTAATTTCTCAGAGGCAATGATTAAGAAAGTGTACACACTATCCACCTATGTGCAAGAAAATGGGTTTATGCAAGCGTTAACAGAACAGATATTTGTAAACAAGAAAGGTGATTTGATTATTATTCCAAAAGTTAGAAATCAGACAATCGTTATTGGCGATACTCTAGACATCGAAGAGAAGTTTATCAAGTTAATTGATTTTTATAAACACGGACTAAACCAGATAGGATGGAATAAGTATCAAACAATTAATTTAAAGTATAAAAATCAAGTAGTGTGTAATTAAATGGAAGATTCAAAAGAAAAAATCGTTGTAGGGTTGGATATAGGAACAACCAAAGTTTGTGCAATTGTTGGCAGAGCTAGCCAGTTTGGTAAAGTGGATATCTTAGGAATGGGAAAGGTAGCATCTCACGGAGGTGTTACGAGAGGTGTGGTGTCTAATATAGATAAAACTGTTGCAGCAATTCAACAAGCGATAAAAGAAGCTTCTGAAAAATCAAATGTAGATGTGAATCGTGTGCAAGTGGGTATAGCTGGGGCACATATCAATAGTCTTCAACATCGTGGTATGATAATTAGAAATGATGGTGAAACAGAAATTGCAGATGAGGATTTAAAGAAATTGGAGAACGACATGTTCAAACTGGCAGTGAAGCCAGGAGATCGAATTATTCATGTTCTTCCACAAGATTATACCGTAGACGACGAACCAGGAATTATGGATCCTGTTGGAATGTCAGGCGTAAAACTAGAAGGTAATTTCCATATAATAACTGGTCAAATATCTGCGGCTAAAAACATATATAAGTGTGTTGAAAAATCTAATCTGAAAGTTTCAGAACTCGCTTTAGAACCATTAGCGTCTGCAGAAGCAGTGCTGAGTCCTGAAGAATTAGAAGCTGGTGTAGTGCTAGTTGATATTGGTGGAGGAACAACTGACGTTGCCATTTTTCATGATAATATTATTCGCCATACAGCAATTATTCCTTACGGAGGTAATATCATTACTGAGGATATAAAAGAAGGTTGTAATGTTATGAAAGCTCATGCTGAACTTCTTAAAGTGAAGTTTGGAAGTGCGTTATCAAATGAATTGAATGAAAATGAAATTGTGAGTATTCCTGGAATAAGAGGAAGAGAAGCAAAAGAAATATCAATAAAGAATTTATCTAAAATTATTCAAGCTCGAATTGAGGAGATTATGGAGCTGGTTTACTATGAAATAAAAGCATCTAATCTTGAAAAGAGACTAGCAGGTGGCATAGTTCTAACTGGTGGAGGGTCACAACTGAGACACATTGCACAACTTGCAGAGTTCGTAACAGGCCTTGATGCTCGAATTGGATATCCAAATGAGCACCTTGCTAAAGGTATGGTAGATGAGGTTAAAAGCCCTATTTATGCTACAAGTGTAGGTCTTGTTTTAAGAGGTCTTCAAGAAGAAAGAAATTCTATTAACAATGGTGGAGAACAATATTTCGAACCTCAAAAGAAAACTGCTTTATTTGACCGCATTAAAGATTGGCTCAAAGATGAAGTAGATGTAGCTGATTATAAATAAATTAACCATGAGTTTTACAGTAGAATTACCTAAAGACAAATCTTCAATTATAAAAGTAGTTGGTGTTGGTGGTGGAGGTGGAAACGCCGTTAATCACATGTATCGTGAAGGAATTAATGGTGTCGACTTCTTTATTTGCAATACCGATTCGCAAGCTCTAGAAAGCAGTCCTATTCCAAACAAAATTCAAATTGGAAATGAGCTGACAGAAGGCCGAGGTGCGGGTTCCAATCCTGAGGTAGGCAGAAAAGCTGCAGAAGAAAATATTAAGGATATTATAGAATCTTTAGGAGTGAATACTCAGATGGTATTCGTAACTGCTGGAATGGGTGGAGGTACTGGTACAGGTGCGGCACCAGTCATTGCTAAAGCAGCAAAGGATATGGGAATTCTAACTGTAGGAATTGTAACAACTCCATTTTCATTTGAAGGAAACAGAAGATGTGATGCAGCCTTCCATGGTATTGAAGAAATTCGAGAAAGTGTAGATTCATTATTGGTGATTTCTAATGATAGAATTAAAGATATCTATGGTAATTTACCTATCAGCAAGGCATTTGGATATGCGGATAACGTTTTAGCGACTGCAGCAAAAGGAATTGCAGAAATTATTACGATTGCAGGTAGTATTAATGTTGATTTTGAAGACGTTAAAACTGCAATGCGAGATAGTGGTGTTGCAATAATGGGTATGGGCTTAAGTGAAGGAGATGATAGAGCTATGAGAGCAGTTAGCCAAGCATTGAATTCTCCTTTATTAGATGATAGTAAAATTCAAGGAGCAAGTGATTTATTGGTTAATATTTCATATGGAGATGAAGAAGCAACCATGGATGAGTATGCTGTTATTAATGAATACCTTCAAAATGAGGCTGGAAGTAATGCTACGCTTAAATGCGGACTTTGTTACGATGCCAATATGGGTAGAAGCATATCAGTAACAGTTATTGCAACAGGATTTGATAGAGCAGAAAATAGATACAAGGTTTCAGTGGAATCAACAGAGGAAATTGAGTTTAATTTGGGTGATGTAGAAATTGGAGAAGAGGTTGGCTCAGAGCCAGTTGAAGCCCAAAAGCAAACTACCATTTTTGATAACCTAGAAGGTTTTGAAGATATGGAAACCCTTGCTGCCAATAAAAAAATTGAGCAAATGAAAACACGTATGAAATATTTACGTGAATTGAATGAAACAGCAAATAAAGAAACTGGTATGGAAGAGCTAGAAGGTGTTCCTGCATATAAACGAAAAGGAGTTCGATTAGACGATGTTTCTCACTCTTCAGAAGTAGAAATATCTCGAACTAGTTTGGTAGAGGAACCAGACAAAAAGCCAGAATTGCGAACTAATAATTCGTTTCTGCACGACAACGTAGATTAAGGTAAGCTGAAAAGATAATGTTCTTAGTCTTTTCATGCATGATAATTAAAAAAAGCCCGTCAGGGCTTTTTTTATGCCATATGATTAAATAGTATATCTTCGTTTTCTTATGACTCGTACATTGATTGTTACATTATTAATCGCAAGTGCTATCACATTTTATTCCTGTAAGGATGAAGAAAGCACCACTCCACAAGGAACCACTGAAGATCCTAGGCTAGCTAAGAGACAAATGCATTTTACTTTTTTACAATATCAAAATTCAAATGAAGATAGTATGGTGAGTGGTGCAGTGTTAAAAATGTATAAGAACTTTAGCGACTTTGATGCAGATACTGCTATTGTATTAACTGGTACTT
>JABDQY010000202.1 GCA_013042025.1 Bacteroidia bacterium | reverse complement strand
CGATTTACCTGAATCACTAAAAGGAAAAGTTAAAGGTGGTGGTTCACTAACGGCATTACCAATTATTGAAACCCAAGCAGGAGACGTTTCTGCTTATATTCCAACCAATGTAATTTCGATTACTGATGGACAAATTTTCTTGGAGTCTGACTTGTTCAACTCTGGTGTTCGTCCGGCGATTAACGTTGGTATTTCTGTTTCTCGTGTGGGAGGTGCTGCTCAAACAAAGTCTATGAAAAAGACAGCGGGTACATTGAAACTTGATCAGGCACAATACAGAGAGCTTGAAGCTTTTGCTAAGTTTGGATCTGATCTTGATGCTGCAACAAAAGGTGTATTGGATAAAGGTTCTAGAAATGTTGAGATTTTGAAACAACCTCAGTATTCTCCACTTACTGTTGGAAAGCAAGTTGCAATTATTTACTTAGGAACTAAAGGTTTACTAAAAAATATAAATGTAGCAGATGTACGTAAGTTTGAGGAAGAATTCCTTATGAAAATGGAATCAGATCATCAAGATATATTAGATGCACTTACTGCTGGAAAATTAGACGGTGATATCACTGGAACAATTGAAACAGTAGGAGCAGAAGTTGCTAAAAACTATAAAGCCTAATTTACTATGGCAAATCTTAAAGAAGTAAGAACCCGTATAGCTAGTACACAATCTACACAGCAGATTACAAAGGCCATGAAAATGGTATCTGCTACTAAATTGCGTAAAGCTCAACAAGCAATTACTCAAATGAGACCTTATGCCGATAAATTAAACGGCATATTAATGAATTTAGCAGAAGCTGCTAAAGATGAACAAAGCCTTCAGGGTTATTTCACACATCGAGAAAGAAAGAATATTCTTCTTATAGTAAACTCTAGTGATAGAGGATTATGTGGTGGGTTTAACTCCAATGTTATTAAGGAAGTTAATAGCCTCAAAACTGATAAATACAATGGTGACTCCGATGTTACGGTTATGTTTTTAGGTAAAAAGGCATATGAGTTCTTCAAAAGATCTAGCTTAACAATGGATACTTCACATATGGCGGTATTCCAAGATTTAGATGCAGATGCTGCCTTTAAAATTGGGGAAGAAGTTATTCAAGATTTCCTTGATGAAAAGTATGATGAAGTGAGGGTTGTTTACAATAAATTTAAAAATGCTGCAACTCAAATTGTAACTGCGGAGAAATTACTTCCAGTTGAAATTGAAGCGTTTGAAGGTAAGGAAGAAGAGAAGTCTTCTTTTCTTGCTGACTTCACCTTTGAGCCATCAAAAACTGAGTTGTTATATACATTAATACCTAGAGCGGTAAAAACACAGCTTTATAGAACAATGCTTGATTCCCTTGCTTCTGAGCATGGTAGCCGAATGGTTGCAATGGACAAAGCAACGGAAAATGCTGGAGAGATTATTTACAACTTAAAACTTCAATACAATCAAGCACGTCAAGCTGCAATTACCAAAGAAATTTTGGAAATTGTTGGTGGTGCGGCTGCATTAGAAGGATAACTAAAAAATCAATGAAAAAAGTAAGCCTGTATCTCTTGATACGGGCTTTTTTTATGTTTTAGGTTACACACTTGTATCTTGAAACATATCTTTAACAAATTAATATTCTAGGCTCAAAAAAATTTTCATACATTTTGCTTAATATTGCCATCAATCTGTTACACAATAAACAATGAAATACGTTATTAGAGTCGTTTTATTAATTGCAATTGCTGTTTTAGCATACTTGACTTATAATTCAATTGCTGAACCTGTACGCTACGCAAAACAAGTCGAAAAAAATGAGCAATTAGTAATTGATAAATTATCTGTTATTCGGGATGCACAAGTAGCATTTAGACAAGAAAATAATCGCTTTACAGCTAGTTTTGATACCCTTATTGATTTTATGCAGAATGGTAAAATGAAGATTATTGTTCAATATGGAAGTGAAGATGATTCTACAACAGTTTACAGAACAGAAGAAGAGTTTATTCCGATAAAGGATTCATTGTTTAAAGACGTGGATATTGAAAATATTCGATATGTTCCATTATTGGATGATAAAACGGAATTTATTATGAATGCTAAAACAATTGTCTCTAACAATGCAACAGTTCCGGTGTTTGAAGTAATAGATCCACAACCTTTTAGTCGTGAAAGAAAAGCAGAAAACAATCCTCTTAAAGTTGGTTCGATTGTAGAAGTTAACTACAGAGGTAACTGGAAAAGAAGATAATTCTCAATGGCTGCTTACCACAATTCAGTTAGTGATATACTGGTAGTTAGCTTTTTCCCGGGTGCAATTTTTTATTTTGTATATAGCAAAGAGAATACCTTAAAATATTGCGAAATTCAACCCAATTCTTCCGACATTCCTAGTGCCATTAGCAGTTCAATATTTTCCAAAACTACATGTATTTCAGTAGCACAGAACTTTGTGCTGGCTAGTTTATCTGATAATGATTTCAAAGCATTTTATAACTTGAATTTTGATTCATTCGATGAACTTAAGACTGATGAACTTGAAGATTTTAGGGTAATTCATAACCTTACTCCAAATGTTCAACATGTAATTAAAAACTTAGTAAATGCTAATGTGGTATCCGATATCTCTCTTGTTTATCAAGCATTTTTACAGAAAGGATATCAGCATGCGGTTTATTTCTACACCGTTGGCAATACCGTAAGCATCTTTTGTATCAAGGAGGGGAAATTAAGAATTGCAAATCGCTATCCTGCCGATGATTTAGATGAGTTGTTCTACTATGTTATGTTACTTATCGAACAGATGGAAATGCCTGCGGATAAGGTTCATTTTGAATGCCTTACTTCAAAGGGACGACATGAAAGCTATCATTCCCTATTTAAGAACTATTTGCCTCCTCTGAATCTAACCAATGTGGTAGTTGATAATTCATTTTTGCCTCTTGAGCATCATGATTTAAAAGCGGAATTTCTTCAAGCTACGTTTTTTGCACAATGCGTATTATAAGTGGAAAATACAAAGGTTTTCAATTTCCTCAAAAAAATATGCCTCATGCCCGACCTACCACAGATAGAGGCAAGGAAGCATTGTTTAATATCCTAGACCTGCATTATTACTTGGATGAGATTGATGTCTTAGACTTGTATTCTGGCTTAGGTAGTATAGCTATGGAATTTGTATCAAGAGGATCAAATGTAATAGCTGTTGATTCAAGTTTTAAGTCTATACGCTATATTCAAGCTAATATTCAAAAACTCAATTGTGAGATTCAATTAAAACAAACTGCTGTGTTAACATTCCTTAAAAGATGTGAAGCCAGCTTTGATATAGTATTTGCTGATCCTCCATATAATGCAAGCCAAGAAATACATGATTTATTAGAAACAATTACCAATGGAAATTTCTTGAAATCAGGTGGTGTATTTATTTTGGAGCACCAAACCGCAATGCCAATAAAGCATCCTAGTTGTTACGATAGTAGGAAATATGGTCAAAGTACATTTTCTTTCTTTAAATTTGAATAACACTAATGAGCAAAAAAGCAATTTTCCCAGGAACTTTTGATCCATTTACCAATGGACACCTTGACATTGTTGAACGAGGACTGAAACTCTTTGATGAAGTGGTAGTTTCAATTGGAATTAACGCAAACAAAAAGCACTTATTTACGCTAGATCAACGCACAAAATGGCTCGAAAAACTGTTTGAAAGTAATCCGAGAGTATCGGTAATGCACTATGAAGGACTTACGGCGACCTTTGCAGAATCTATTGGAGCAGATTTTATTCTTAGAGGCCTTAGAACAACTCAAGACTTCACCTATGAACAACAAATTGCATACGTAAATGAAGATCTTACTAGATCAGTGCAAAGTGTTTTTGTGATGAGTGATCAGAAAAATTCTTCGGTAAGCTCAACCATAGTCCGAGACCTAATTCGTTACAAAGGGGCTTACAAGAAATACATCCCAGAAGTAATTTTTGAAGAAATAGGGAAGGGTTAATCCGTTGCTTTCTTAAGCATCTTCTTATATTCTTTTAGAATTCTTCGAATGGCAGGATAAGTGTGAAGTATAGGTAAGTGAATTTTTTTTGGTTTTACCCATCGCACTTCTTCTATGTCTTCCGCTGTTTGAGGCACCAAGTGATTTCCGTCCAAACACTTAATTAAAAACCAATGTGTATGTTTGATTTGCCATTCATTATTCCTAAAGTAGGTATGGTATGTTTCCATGAAATGCCTAGTTATTGATAATTGTTTGGCCCCTGTTTCTTCCTCTATTTCACGAATAGCACATTCTTCCATATTTTCATTTTTCTTGGCTTTACCTTTTGGAAGATCCCATTTACCTAAACGCTTCATTAATAGAATCTCACCTTTTTCGTTTTCAACGATACCCCCGGCAGCCTCTACCAACTTAAATTCAAGAAAAACTTTTTTTAACAATTTATCAGGATTACCAACAATTTGAATTTTAAGAGGCTTGGTTGACTTTTTACTCACCCTTAGTGCTTCCTTAACTTGCTCCTCATTTGGTTTTTTAAATACAAAATCTGGATCAAAATTAAAGCCAGCATTCTCGTTCGAAGACAATAATATGCGGTGTTTGCCGTGAAAAATTCTATACATTTGTTGGCATATTCAGATGATTAATTCAGAGGCAAAAGTCGCTAAAATATTGTTAGAAACAAGGGCTGTTAAGTTATCTCCTACAGAGCCTTTCAAATGGTCTAGTGGGTGGAATTCCCCAATCTACTGCGATAATCGTACGGTGCTATCCTATGCAGAGCATAGAGCAAGCATTAAAAAGATGATGGCAGCAAAGATTTTAGAAATGTTTCCCAGTGCTGATGCCATTATTGGAGTAGCTACTGCTGGAATAGCAATGGGTGCTTTAGTAGCTGATGAAATGGAATTGAGCTATGCATACTGTCGCCCTAAACCAAAGGAACATGGCCTAAAAAGACAATTAGAAGGTAAGGTAGCCAAAGACGCTAAAATTGTGGTCCTAGAAGACTTAATTAGCACAGGAGGTTCTAGTCTAAAGG
>JABDQY010000201.1 GCA_013042025.1 Bacteroidia bacterium | reverse complement strand
AGGTTCAACAGTACATTGATATGGCAAATGAAAGAAATGCCAAAATTAAGTATGTGTTTGAAACACATTTTCATGCTGACTTTGTAAGTGGTCATATTGATTTATCAAATAAAACTGGAGCTCCAATAATTTATGGACCAACTACCATGCAAACAGGTTATGACATAACAGTTGGAAAAGATGGACAGGAATTTCAATTAGGAGATCACACCATAAAACTATTACACACTCCAGGACACACAACAGAAAGCAGCTGTTATCTTTTACTAGACCAGAATAAAAAACAAAAAGCTCTATTCTCGGGAGATACTTTGTTTATTGGCGATGTTGGAAGACCTGATTTAGCTCAAAAAGTGATTGCTGAGCTTACACAAGACATGCTTGCAAGAATGTTATTTCATTCTCTAAGAGATAAAATAATGCCTCTGGACGATGATGTAATCGTATATCCTGGCCATGGTGCAGGAAGTGCTTGCGGTAAAAATATGAGCAAAGAAACTACTGACCTTCTAGGGAATCAAAAAAAGAACAATTATGCTCTCCGCCCCGATATGAATGAAGATGAATTTGTGGAGGAAGTTTTAAATGGTCTTACACCTCCTCCATCCTATTTCCCACAGAATGTTTTAATGAATATTCAAGGATATGAAAGCATAGACGAAGTGGTAGCCAAAGGAACAAAAGCTCTTAGCGTGAGAGAGTTCGAAACTATTTCTGAAGAAACAAAAGCAGTAATTATAGATACTCGTAATGAGAAAGAATTTGTAAAAGGATTTATTCCTAATTCAATATTTATTGGTGTAGAAGGAAGTTTTGCTACTTGGTTAGGGACCATATTAAAAGATATAGAAACCCCAGTTCTTTTTGTAGCAGATAAAGGTAAAGAAGCTGAAGTTGCAACTCGAATGGCTCGAATTGGTTTTGATAACAATTTAGGGTATTTAGAAGGCGGTATTGATGCTTGGAAAAATGCTGGAAAAGAGTTGGATTTAATTGAATCTATTTCTCCAGACAAATTTGCTTCTATACATGAAAACAACACTATAAACATTTTAGATATTCGTAAAGAAAGTGAATTTAACAGTGAACATATTGTAGATGCAATTAATGCCCCATTGGATTATTACAATGACCAATTGTCAAAAATAAATAGTTCAGAAGACTACTATGTGCATTGCCTTGGAGGATATCGATCTGTGATATTTATATCTTTGTTAAAATCAAAAGGATTCCAGAATCTAATCAATGTTCAAGAAGGATTCGATGGAATTAAGAAGACAAATAAGTTTGAAATCACCGAATACGTTTGCCCAACAACATTGCTTTAAATTTTTATCTCCATAATTTAACTAAAGGGCTTTATACACTGATATGAAGCCCTTTTATTTTGCAAATATTTCTCCTCCTTCATGAATGCCTTGAAGACATAAATTCTGCTTATAGGTGTATAAACATGGTATTGAATTCTTGGCTTTAAATTTGCTGTATATTTAGCAATGAAAATAGAACAGATTTATACGGGATGTTTAGCTCAGGGAGCATATTATATTGAGTCAAAAGGTGAAGTTGCAATCATTGATCCTCTGCGAGAAGTGCAAGGTTATATCGATCAAGCAACAAAAGATAATGCCAAAATAAAATATATTTTCGAAACGCACTTCCATGCCGATTTTGTAAGTGGACACGTAACACTTTCTGAAGAAACCGGTGCTAAAATAATATATGGACCAAATGCGAATCCAAGCTTCGACGCATTAATCGCTGAAGACAATCAAGTGTTCAAATTAGGTGACATTACCATAACCGCTTTGCATACTCCAGGTCATACCATGGAGAGTACCACATACCTTTTAAAAGACAATAAAGGCAATGACCACTGCATATTTTCTGGTGACACCTTATTTCTAGGAGATGTTGGACGACCAGACTTAGCTCAAAAAGCAGCAACTATGACACAAGAAGAACTTGCAGGCATTCTGTTTGATAGTTTGAGAAATAAAATTATGCCCCTTGGGGATACAGTAATCGTTTACCCTGGTCATGGTGCGGGAAGTGCCTGTGGCAAAAACATGATGAAGGAGACAGTAGATACGCTTGGAAATCAAAAGAAGATGAACTACGCGTTGAGAGCGGATATGACAAAAGAAGAGTTTGTTCAGGAAGTAACAGATGGATTGGCTCCACCACCGGCATATTTTCCGTTAAATGTAAAAATGAACAAAGAAGGTTATCAAAATATTGAAACAGTATTAAAACAAGGGAATAAAGCTCTAACTCCGGATGAGTTTGAACTTGTTGCAAATGAAACTGACGCATTGATTCTTGACGTTAGACATCAGTCTAAATTTGTACAAGGATTTATCCCTAGAAGCATATTTATAGGGATTGATGGTGGTTTTGCTCCTTGGGTTGGAGCAATGGTTAAAGATGTGAAACAACCAATTCTTCTAGTTGCGGATCAGAACAGAGTGGAAGAAGTTATAACCCGTTTAAGTCGTGTTGGTTTCGATCAAACTTTAGGGTATTTAGAAGGCGGAATAGAGGCATGGGAAAAAGCAGGAAAAGAGTTGGATTCTCTACGTTCTATATCTGCTACAGAATTCGAAACAGAATGGAACGAAAACCAATTGCCCGTTTTTGACATGCGAAAAGAAGGGGAATGGACCAGCGAGCATTTAGAAGGAGTAAATCATGTCTGTTTAAGTGGCATTAATGAGCATTTGGCTGAATTTCCAAAAGAAGAAAACTTTTATGTTCATTGTGCTGGAGGCTATCGTTCTGTAATTGCAGCATCCATACTTAAATCAAGAGGATATCACAACATAACAGATATCGCAGGTGGGTATGATGCTCTTAAAAAAACAAGTCTCCCAAAAACAAATTATGTTTGTCCTACTACTTTAAAATAATACAAAGACAATCACACCGTTAGTCTTACGTTTATAATAAAATGAATAAACACGTACTCTTAAAAATTGGCCGAATCCTTTTAAGCTTTCTCTTTGTTTTTGGGGCAATTAGTAAACTTATATCAATGCCCTTCTTTGATGGAATGGTTGCTGAATTATTTCTTGGAGAAAACTATTTTGACAATCCGAAAGGGATGTTTTGGACCCAGTTATTGGGTCGAATATTAGTTGCAGCGGAGTTAGTAATCGGGATTGCTTTATTACAAAATAAGTGGTTTAAAAAAGTTGTACTTCCGACAACTATCCTAACCTTAATTCTGTTCACGATTCATCTGTTTTATGAAGGTTTTAAACAACCCAATGGATTCACAGAAGGAAATTGTGGCTGTTTTGGGGATGTTCTCCCAATGACCAATTTAGAATCTATTATTAAGAATATAATTGGTTTAATCATTGGGGCTTTTTTATGGATCAAATTTGAAAAGAGCAACAAATTTGCAACTTGGGTTTCTCCAACTCTAATAGGACTGGTAACCATGTTTACACTTTCATTTGGCATCAAGAGTTACGATGATAAAATTGATGAGGGAACTCCTTCAATTCCACTACTTTACGACTCCACAGACTCAGCATTTAAAGACTCAGCATCTTCAGAAATAAATAGTCGTGACACCATTTCAACTGATGTTACAACACAACCTGAGGATGTAAAAGAAGTTCCTCAAGAACCAGCAACCAATGAACCAGAGGAAAATGCTACTCCTAAGGCTCCCAAAGAGAAAACTAAGAGTGAACTCACAATTGAGTTATTAAATACATATGCCCCAAGGACGAAAGACCAAAACTTGGATTTAGGGACTAAACTAGTTTGCTTATTCAGCATGACCTGCAGTCATTGTCAAGAAGTATATAAAGACATTTGCCAAATGAATTCCAGAGGAGGAATGCCCACAACGTACTTAATTAATTATGGTACCGATTATGAGCAAAATTATTTCTTCAATCAGGCTGGAAATTGTAAACATCCACATTCGCTAATTACCGAATACACCGATTTTAAAAGAATGTTAGAAGGAAACACTTATCCTAGAATTATCTTATTCAAAGATGGTTCAATAGCAAAAGAATGGAACGTTGACACCTATGAAAAAGCAGGTTTCATGACTTATTTTGGCATAGAAGAGGTCAAGGAAGAGAAAGAAGAAGGTGGTTTGCAACTTCAAGGTGGTGGTTCTCCTTGGTAAACATGTAATTGCAAATCCATATCTTTGGGTGATATGAGATGTCTACTTCTTTGGATTTGTCTGCCTTTTCTAAGTCTATCTTCCTATAGTCAGAGTGTACAACTAGATTCGCTGAAAGTCATACAAGTTAGAGCTTCAGATACTGACTCGGAAATACCGTTTGAACTGGCCAAACATTTTGCATTTTATAATCCAACTGCAGTTGCCAGAAACACTTTAGTTGTGCATTTGGTGGGCTCTTTTGACAATCCCCTTAATACTATTAAATACCCAAGTCTAGCTGCGAATAATGGATTTCATGTAGTTAGTTTAAAATATAAAAATGGAATCTCTTCACAAGGTGCTTGTAAGAACAGCACCGATTCAAATTGCTATTCAAATTTCAGAAAAGAAATTATTGAAGGTGTTGATGTAAGTGATGAAGTTGATGTTGATAGTACCAATTCTATTCAAAACAGATTACATAAACTCCTTCTATTTTTACAAAATGAACACCCAAATCAAAATTGGGAGCAATTCATTAAATCTGATATTGTATATTGGAGTAAAGTAATAGTTTCTGGACATTCACAAGGTGGAGGTCATGCTGCTTATCTTGGTCAATCCAAACTTCTCAAAAGAATTATAATGTTTTCTTCACCAAACGATTGGAGTAATCATTTTGGCTCTCCTGCTCATTGGTTAGATGACCCTAAAACAACTCCAATTCAACGTTATTATGGGTTCAATAATCTGAACGACGATGTTGTGGATTTCAGCCATCAATATCAGATTTGGCAAAATATTGGACTTACATCGTTGCAGGACACCATATTTATTGGTGATAGTACATTTAAAAGCTCTGGGAGTTCAATATTATATACTGATTATGATATGCCTGGAACATCCGTAAATCACAATGCTACTGTTCGGGATAGCGACACCCCGCTTAACAATGACAACACACCTATATACAGTGATGTTTGGCTATACTTATTAGGGATAAATAAATCTAGTTATTACCAGGAAAGACAATTGCATAAATTACTTACTTACCCTAATCCTGCAACAAAGTCAATTCATTTGGATATTAATGACTATGTCGACATTCATTTATACAATTCGGTAGGTGTTGAAGTTCAACTAGATATGCTTAATGGTTCAAGACTTGACATTACCAATTTAAAAAATGGGAGATACTACGGTGTAGTTAAAAAATCAGAAAATATCTATACATTTACTTTTATCAAGCTATAGCTGTTTATAACTAAACCAAATTTATTGTCTTTAAGCACATCACTTAATAATAAAACCATAACTTTGTAGCCATGTTTAACCTAAGTTCAGGTTAAACTAAAGAAATTTTACATCAAATATTCCCTTTCATTGGTGTAGTAAGAATCTATTAACGGGGGTTAATATTTTAAATGTCGTTGGATGCAAATCCATCGGCATTTTTTTTGAAATGAATTTAGTCTGGTCTTTCTGCTCAAAATACAAACCCATTCTTTAAGGCCTATTTACCTTAGATTAACAAAATCTTAACTGAAATTTCTCATGCTATTTAATGAGAACTATCATATGCTCTACACTTTTGCACTTACTAAATTTGCAACCTTTTTTAAAACCTAAATAAAATGAAAAAACATGTTATAATATTCGAAGCACGTGGTGGATCTGACAAGGGGAAATACGGCTTTAGAAAAGATTCAAAACCAATTATTGATGCTCTTAAAAAAAGAGGATGGTCTGCTGAAATAGTGTTTTATTCAGACGAAGACCGAGGAGAAATCTATCGTTATACTTTAGAAAAAGCAGATGCATACATCAGTAGAGTAAATCCTGGGAATTTACAAGATGAAACAGGCTATTTTCAAATGCTAAGAGAATTAGTTGCAAATGAAGTTGAAGGATTACCACATCCAGATGCAATGATAGCGTATGGAGCAAAAAATTCAGTTGAGAAACTGAAAGGAACACCAATTGTTCCAAAGGATGTATATACCTATTATGATTTCGATACCCTAAAGGATAAACTACCAGCAACTTTGAAAAAAGGTGTTCGCGTTCTGAAACAAAATAGAGGTTCTACTGGTGAAGGTATTTGGAGAGTAGAAGTTCTGAATGCGGAAAAATACAAAGGAAAAATACCTATGGACGCAAAGCTTAAATTAACTGAAGCGAAAGACAACCATACCGAAGAAAAGAACTTACAAGAATTTCTAGAATTCTGTATTCCTTACCTTGAAGGAGAAAATGGGATGTTGTTGGATATGCCATTTCTAGAGCGAATAGTAGAAGGTGAAATCAGAGTTTTAATGTTAAGAGAAAAAGTAGTCAATATCGTTCACAAAAAACCAGCAGATACAGAAGATGCATTTTCAGCAACACTATTCTCTGGTGCGAAATATAGATACGACACTCCAGAACAATGGCCAGAATTGGTTGAATCTGTTAGAAAATCTATACCTCTTATTAGAGAAAGATTGGGCAACTATGACCTACCATTGATTTGGACTGCGGACTTTATTCTTGATACAGATGAGAAGACTAAAGAAGATATCTATGTACTTGGTGAAATAAACGCATCTTGTGTTGGGTTTACCACTTTCTTGGAACTGAGTGAGAATATTGCTGATGAAGTTTTAGCATTATTGGATGCTGAATCTGCCGTAAACAAAAAATGGGCAGCATTCAATAGATAAAACAAGAATTAATTGAGTTTAATCTTAATTCCAACCTTTATTTGATTAATTGATGGGTTTTGAATATAATCCTTCATCATAGAATTTAAAACTTTACTGTAACCGTAGCTTACATATGCGTTTAATTTCGATGTAAATCGATATTTGATTCCTGCTGATACATTAAAAATATAAAGCAAAGGTAAAAAGTACAATTTTAGTTTTCATTTTCTGATACTTTTATCGCTATATACGTCAAACTTAAAACAATGGTTGGGTGAAGACCCAATTAAATTGTTTCATTTAATTTAATTTGTATCTAATAAATAATAAAATCTATGCCAATTAGAATGGTGCCTGATGAAAACAAAGGGCAAAACGAACAAAGAAATATACCTAGGAACAAACAAGGCGGATCTGGTTTAGGAGGAATACTCTCTTTCTTACCAATGATACTTGGTTTTCTTATAAAAAAACCAAAACTCTTGATGCTCCTATTAGCGATAGGTGCTATCTGGTATTTCACAAAAGATGGCTGTATGAATAATATTGCCGATGTTTCAAACCAAGAAACAGATCTAACCAAAGGGGCAACATTAGATCCAGATGAATTTGACAAAGCTGAGGTGTTTACTCCATTGGCTGAAACATCAAAAAACGTACTTCCTGAGCGAGTTTCTTTACAACAATATTGTCCTACCCGAAAAAACCAAGGATATCAAGGAAGCTGTGTTGGTTGGGCAAGTAGCTATGCCGCCCGCACTATAATGGAAGCAAAAGCAACAGGTAAAAGTCCAAATTCAGTAGCCTTTAGTCCTAGTAGTTTATATAACCAAATCGCCTTACCTAATTGCCAAGGGGCATATATCAACAAAGCTATGGATGTTATGAGACAACGAGGAGTACTCCCTTGGAATGATTTCCCTTATGACGAAAGTAGTTGCTCATCAAAACCTAATAGTGCTGGTCTCCAAAAGATGGCCAACTATAGAACCAGAGGATACAATAGACTCACAGTTAATGAAGATCCAAGAGGAGCAATTGATTTACTAGCTATCAAACAAAACTTAGCACAAGGAGCTCCGGTTGTAATTGGAATGATGGTAGGTGGAAGCTTTATGCAAGGAATGCAAGGACAAGAACTTTGGCAACCTTCACGTAATGATTACAACATGAGAGGATTTGGTGGTCATGCAATGTGTGTAATTGGTTATGATGATTATAAAGAAGGGGGATCATTTCAGATTATGAATAGTTGGGGAAATGAATGGGGTAAAGATGGTTTTGGATGGGTTCGATACAACGATTTTCAATATTTCACAAAAGAAGCTTATGGTCTCTATCCTATGGGAGATGCTAAAAAGCAAAGTCCAACCAAATTTGAAATGGCATTTGGTCTAGTGCAAAATAATGGCGGCGAATACATTCCAATTAGACAAGTAGCAAATAACTATTTTGAAACCAGTAGTTCAATTGCAAAAATGACTAAGTTTAAAATTGAAGTTGCTAATACAATTGATTGCTACACCTATATTTTTGGTGCGGAAGTAAATAACACCAGCTATGTATTGTTTCCTTATACGGCGAAACATTCACCTTATTGCGGAATAACTGGGACACGAATCTTTCCAAGAGATCATTCACTTCTTGCAGACAACGAAGGGAATAAAGATTTCTTTGCAATTTTAGTAACCAAACAACCTATCGACTATGAAAGTGTGAACAAAGCAATAAACAATGCTTCTGGTAATAACTATACTGAGAAGGTGAACAATGCCTTAGGAAGAGTGTTAAAGCGAGGGGTGAAATTTCAAGGCAATGGAAAAAATATTGGTTTTTCAACAGATACAAATGGTGAAGAAGCAATTGCCATGATAATTGGCGTCAATAAGCGATAACGGTAATAAATTGAAGCAGATTTTTGTTCTTATGCAGTTTGTTTGTATTGGCATACTTGCTTTTTTCAGTGAATTAATTGCGTTGGATGTAATTCTAATTCTTCAGATTGCAGCAATCATTTTCGGTATTTGGGCTGTGCGAAGTGTTGGACAAAACAATTGGAGTGTTTACCCAGTACCTAATCTTGAGAGCAGCATCACACGAGTAGGACCGTACAAATTTGTGAGACATCCAATGTATACCTCTTTAATATTCTTTTTTCTGCCACCAGCCCTTCGAGCAAATAGTTCGTTTAGCTGGATTGTTTACTCCGTTTTAGTGATAACACTCATCTTAAAAATACATTTCGAGGAAAGGCAATTACTAAAAAAGCATCCCGAATATTCTGAATTCAAGAAATCAACAAAGAAACGGGTAATTCCATTCTTGTGGTAATTAGTTGTTTTCTAGATTTTCTTGCCACTTCCAGGCATGTTTCATCATATCATTAAGGTTATAGCGTGCATTCCATCCTAGAACATTGGACACTTTAGTAGTATCTGCCCAAATTTGTTCTACGTCTCCAGCACGTCTTGCTCCAATTTGATAATTCAGCTTCATTTCATTGGCTTGTTCAAATGCTTTAATCACTTCCAAAACAGTGTTGCCGTTGCCAGTTCCAATATTAAACACATCTATACTTGTGCTCATTGATTCTGCAAATTCCAGAGCTTTAACATGTGCATCAGCAAGATCTACAACATGTATGTAGTCTCTAACACAAGTGCCATCAATTGTATTGTAATCGTTCCCAAAAACTGTAATTTTCTCTCGAATTCCTGCTGCGGTCTGAGTTATAAATGGAACAAGGTTATTAGGTACACCCAGAGGCAACTCTCCTATTTCTGAGCTTGGATGAGCTCCAACAGGATTAAAGTAACGAAGCAGAATTACATTAAGAGGTTTGTGTTTCACATAATCTTGTAGAATCTCCTCACATAAAATTTTAGTTGTGCCGTAGGGACTTTCTGCCTCTTGAATTGGTGAATTTTCGTTAACAGGTAAATCCTTTACAGTTCCATAAACGGTACAACTCGATGAAAAAATAAGATTCTTTGTTTCATACTTGTCCATTGCAGCTAAAAGTGTAATCAATCCAGAAACATTGTTTTGGTAGTACTTAATGGGAAAATCAACAGACTCTCCTACTGCTTTGAATGCCGCAAAATGAATTACTCCATCAAAGCTACTTTTACTAAAAAGTTGTTCCAATACGTTGGGGTCATTCACATCACCCACTAGTAATTCAAATGGTTTTCCCGTAATTCTTTCAATTCTTTTCTTTACTTCTAATTTAGAGTTAGATAGATTATCGATAACTACAACCTCATAACCTTTGTTTTGAAGTTCAACAACAGTGTGACTTCCAATGTATCCCAGACCACCTGTAACAAGTATCTTTTTCATAATTCAATTCAAAAGTACCATTCAATTTTCAAAATTGAGCAAAAAAACCAAAACAGTTATCCCATCTTTTATCAAGGATTAATTAACTGATAGTAAATACCTTAACTCATACTAAATCATATATAAATAAGAACTATAAAAATAGAAATGTCATTTTTGTTTAAGTTTTTTACTGTTTTGTTAAACAAAATGTTTCGATTGAGTGTTTAACCTCCAAACAATAATGAATAAAATGAAAAATTTAATCTTACTTAAATCAACAAAACTAATGGCATTTGCCATCGCACTTATGTTAACGACGGTTAGTGTAACCGCTCAAACAAACGTATATGATGATATAATCGCCACAAGTTCGAATCACACTTACTTGAAAGCTGCAATAGATCAACAAGGATTGGCTTCAGCTTTACAAAATTCAAGTTCTACCCTAACTGTATTTGCACCTGACAATGATGCTTTTGACAGCTTAGCTGTTAAATTAAATACAGACATTAATGGTCTTCTTGCCTTATCCAATCTTACCGATATTCTATTATATCATGTAGTAGGAACAGAAATAAGTTCAGCCTCAATATCAAACGGTGATATTGAAACACCGTTAAGTACAACAAATACATTGAAACTTACTAAAACTAGTGCTGGTGCAGTCTTTGCTAACCACTCTAAAGTAAACACTCCTGATTTAAATGCAGATAACGGTGTAGTACACTCTATGAATGCAGTACTGTTGCCAAGTGAAACAGTTGTTGACGTTGCTCTAGATAACGGGTTTTCTACTTTAGCTACTGCTGTTATTACCGCAGAACTACTTCCTGCTTTAACAGATCCTTTTGCAACATATACCGTGTTTGCTCCAACTAACGATGCATTTGATAGCATTGCGGTTAAACTTAATACAGATATTAATGGTCTTCTTGGACTTTCAAACCTTGCTGATATTTTAACTTATCACGTGTTGGGTTCTAAAGTAATGGCTGCCGATGTAACAAACGGTGCTGTTGTTCAACCTCTAAGCACAACCAATAGTCTAAAAATGACTGTGACTTCTGATAGCAAAGTATATGCGAACCAAGCACAAGTAA
>JABDQY010000200.1 GCA_013042025.1 Bacteroidia bacterium | reverse complement strand
AAATAGACGTGCACCTTTTAGTAATATTGTCTGATTTTTAAGCTGATGAAACGGATATTTGTTTAAGAACTCTTCTGTTGTTTGATAAAAAGCCGAATCAAGATCAAATTTATTGGCATGTTGCTGTATTGAAGGTCCAATCCCAATGAATTCATCAATATCATTGTTTTTAAGTAGTTTATTTACTTTTCCATAGAGTTCTTCAGGAGGTAAATTACTTTGTAAAATATCTGAAAGAATGACCGTAGTTTTTGTTTTGGAATGCTGCTGTTTTAAGAAATCTAATGCAATTACTATAGATTGAAAATCGGAATTATAATAATCTAAAACCAAGTGATTGTTGTTGAGACCATATACCTGCTGTAAACGCATGTCAATAACAGGCATATGTTCAAGCTTTCCTAGAATAGTTTCCAAGGAGATTCCAACCACTAAGCAAGTCGCAATTGAGGAAAAGGCATTATCAAGAGAAGCCTTGTCGTTATATGGCAAACTTACTGAAGAACTATTTCCTTGATAAGTTAAAGTAAATGTTTGATCTGTATTTTTAAAGACATGTAGTTTAGAAGCAACTGAACTTCCCCAAGTAAATAGGTTAACTGGCATCTTGCTGAACTCTTTGATTGCTAACTTATTGCTGTCTGAACATACAACAGTTTCACACGAAGAAAACAATTTTGCTTTTTCTTGTAGTTTTTCTTTTCGCGATTTGAATCCAGAATCGTGGGCATCACCAAAGTGTGTAAAAACACCTATTGATGGCTGTATAATTCTTGCTAGTTTTTCCATTTCACCGGCCTGCGAAATACCAGCTTCAAATACACCCAAAGTGTGCTTTTTATTCATGGACCATACCGACAAGGGCACCCCTATTTGTGAATTATAACTTTTGGGGCTTTTGCAAATTGCGAAAGTATCTTGAAGAAGATAGCTGATCCACTCTTTTACTATAGTTTTTCCATTACTTCCAGTAATTCCGATAACTGGGACGGAGAACTCATTTCGATGATGTGTTGCCAGTTTTTGTAATGCTTCTAGGGTATCAGAAACCTTTATATATGGAATTTCAGAGGAAATATTTTCGGAAACAATTAATGCTGCAACACCTTGTTTTGTAGCTTGCTTTAAATAATTATGTCCATCACTTTTTGATGTCTTCAGTGCAATGAATATTGAAGCATTGGGATATTGGATTTTTCTACTATCTGTGCAAATAAATTCAATTGGTGTTTCCGAATTTCCTTCTAAAATTCCACCTACTATTTTTGTGATATCTGCTATCGTGTACAACCCAATACAAAAGTAGTGTTATTGTACACTAATTTAGCAGCACTTAAAGGTATTTTGATTATCAATAAAATTACACCTTCAGAAGCAAAAAAGAAAATCGCCAAGTATTGTGCGTATCAAGAACGTTGTCATCAAGAAGTGCGGGATAAATTATATGGTTATGGTTTGCACAAAAACGAGGTTGAAGAGATTATTTATGATATGATTCAACTAGATTTTATAAACGAAGAACGGTTTGCTAAAGCGTTTGTAAGAGGAAAGTTTAACTATAAGAAGTGGGGACGAAATAGAATCAAGCTCGAACTAAAACGACGGAAGATTTCTGATTACTGTATAAAGAAAGGTTTAGCAGAGATTGATGCTAATGCTTATGAGCAAATATTAATAGAAGTTTTAACCAAAAAAATCGAGAGTTTAAGCAAACTAAAAGAATATCAAAAGAATTATAAAGCTGCTCAATTTGTAATTAGCAAGGGCTATGAACCGGATCTTGTTTGGACTTTCATAAAATCAAATTTTGAGTCAAAATGAATATTGAGGAACACTTAAACATTCCAAGTTCAATTTGCCAAATTGAAACAAAATGGAATAAGAAACATAACGTTGAGTTATGGATGAAAAGAGACGATTTAATTCATCCTATAATTTCAGGCAATAAATGGAGAAAGCTTTCGGGGATATTTAAGGCTAACGATTTTTTAAACTGTACAAAAATTGTTACCTACGGAGGTGCTTATTCAAATCACTTAATAGCTACAGCATGTTCATGTTCTATTCTGGGCACTCCCTCAAAGGGTTTTGTTCGTGGGGAAGAACCAAAAAACAAAAACTCCGTTCTTCATTTGTGCGAATTATATGGAATGGAACTGGTATTTCTATCTCGCGAAGAGTATAAGCTTGGCTCAAGACAACAAGGGATACATGAGGGTGAGCTTTTTATACCAGAAGGTGGAGCATGTGAGGAAGGAATGGCAGGTTGTGAGGCAATAATAGATGAGATCGAGAGAAACACTTTTACGCATATAGTTGTGTCGTGTGGAACAGGAACAACAATTGCTGGAATGGCAAAGGCGATTTTAAAGAATGAGGAATCAGCAGAATTATTAGGTGTTCAAGTATTGAAAGGAGAGAGGTATATTCAAAACGAATTGAAAGATAAGTTCAAAGTTAACAACGCAACAATTTTAGATAATTATCATTTTGGAGGATATGCAAAAACAACAACTGAATTAGATGCATTTACTCAAGATTTTGTGAAAGAAACAGGAATCTTATTAGATCCAATTTACACAAGTAAAATGATGGTTGCGATAAAGAAGGAAATTGAAGCAGGTAAGATTAAATCTGGCAGTAAAGTTTTAGCCATCCATACAGGAGGATTAACAGGATGGTTTGGAAAGACAGATAACCTTTTTAAAGTTTAGGTGAAACAAAACCGCTTATTTCAAGGAAGGTAAATCCTTCTCCTGCATTATGCAATACGGTTATAGTTTTTAGAAACTTACCGATATCATCATGAGAATCATATGTGGCTATAATGTACCCATTCATATTGGGTCTAACAATCTCGGTACTCCATTCAGGAGACGTGCAACTGCAATCCGGTATCACATTAATAATTTCAAGATCTTCGGTGCCTATGTTCTTGAAAGTGAACTTCTTTTTTACTACTTCACCTTGAGTTATACTTCCAACATTAAATGTTGTGGTGTCAAAGCTAATTATGGGTTGAAGAATTTTAGAGGTATCGGCAATCGTTAAAACTGTGATTATAGATTCTTCTGGTTTTGCTTCGGTACCTTTCGAAGAATCTGCAAGTATAAGAATAGATGAATTGGATATTAAATCAATAGAAGAGATAGAATCATTGCTTTCTTTCAATTTCTCCAGCTTCTCTAGTTTTTCAAGAATTGAATTCACCTCAACCTCTGGCTCTTGCCCAAGGCAAAGTTGAAAACCTAGAACGAGTATACAAACAATGCTATATTTCATGTTAAACTAAAAACCCCTTGCAAAGCAAAGGGTTTAGAATATTTTTCGAATTAATAATTAAGGTGCAACTACCGTTGGCTTAACTACTGGAGCTGCTTTGTTCACAACACCGCGAATAGTTAAAAACTCAGTTCCTCCTTCACCATTATGCTTTACGGTGATAGTTTTAGTGAAGTTACCCGGTCTTCCTTTAGAATTATAAATTGCAGTAATAGTACCTTCTGCACCTGGAGCAACTGGCTCTTTGGTCCATTTTGGAGTAGTACAGCCACAAGAAGCCTTAACGCTATTTAAAACTAAAGGAGCATTTCCTGTATTTTTAAAAGTAAAAGTTACTGTTGCTTGCACACCTTCCTCAATTGTTCCAAAATCATGTGATTTTTTCTCAATAGCCATTTTAGGAGTTGCCTCAGTTGAAAGTGTTAGTTTGTTTCCATCATTTTGAGCCTGGCTCAAAGTTGTAAATCCGAATACAAAAGCTAATAGTAGGAATAAATTTTTCATTTTTATTGTTTTAATATGTTTCAAAATTAATGTTCAACTCTTAATGAACAAATAGAATGCCAAAAATTAAGGCACACCAAAATGTCATATTATGAGTAGTTAGGTTTACGTTTTTCAAGGAATGCAGTTGTTCCTTCCTTGAAGTCACTGGTTTCAAAGCTGGTTGCAAAACTGTCTATTTCATATATAAAACCGTCTGTATTTTCATACAAAGCGTTTGTACATTTAATTACTTCTGCAATTGCTAAAGGAGACTTTCCTGCGAGTTTTTCCACATAAGTGATACAAGTAGGAAGCAAATCTTCTAAAGAAACTACTTTTGTTACCAACCCAAAATCCAATGCCGTTTGGGCATCAATACTTTTAGCTGTAATAAGCATATCCAGTGCACGTCCTTTTCCAATTATTTGGGCTAATCGTTGTGTTCCGCCATATCCAGGAGGTACCCCAAGATTTACTTCTGGTTGTCCAAATTTGGCGTTTTCGCTTGCAATTCTAACATGACAAGACATAGTTAACTCACAACCTCCTCCAAGAGCAAAACCATTTACTGCTGCAATTACTGGAATAGCACTAGCTTCAATACTATCAAATACTTTTCCTCCGCTTGCACTCATCTCTTTAGCTTGCGAGCTATTAAAGTTTGCAAATTCAGAAATATCTGCTCCGGCAGCAAAAGCTTTAGTTCCTTTTCCGGTGAGAATAATTCCTCGAACGGATTTCTCTTTATTTAATCGAGCAACTTCTTGCCCTATTTCTTGTATAAGTTCAATATTCAGAGCGTTTAACTTGTCTTCACGGTTAAGTGTTATAATTTGAACAACTCCTTGTTTTTCTGAGATAATGTTGTTGTACATGGGTGGCAAATTTAAGTAAGTCTCTGTTAACTCTGTAAGTTTAAATTTGTACCAATGCAATTGGACAAAACATTATCGTTTAATGAGTTTGAAAAAGCAAGCTTAGCAGATTGGCAAGCAAAAGCAACTAAAGATTTGAGAGGTAAAGACCTTGAAGAATTGATGTATACCACCTCGGACGGTATCTCAATTGAGCCATTTTCTACTGATGAAAACAGTACGTCAAAAATCTCGTTGTCTAACGCAGCTTGGAAGATAGTCTTACTAGCTGATGGCAGCTTGGAAGGAGTGGACAAAACAATTTCTACACTAGATGAGCTAGGTCTAAATTGCGGTGCATTATCTAAAGAGAACCTTACAAAAACCAAAGGACAAGCTAGATGCTATTTCGAAATAGGAACTAAGTTTTATGAGAATATAGCAAAGTTGCGAGCTGTTAAAATTGCAAATCCAGAAATCGAGTTAAATACAATTATTTCACCGAGTGATGATGAGTTTGAATATAACAACTTGGTTAGACAGACGATAGCAGCAGCTTCAGCCATTATTGGCGGAGCAGAACATATTTGTATACTTCCGTTCAATGGCAAAAGTAATGAGCAAAGTCTTCGCTTGGCAAAGAACATCTTGCTACTTTTAAAGAGTGAGAGTTATATGGCTGAGATTAATGATGCGGCAAGCGGAAGTTGGTTTATGGAGAAGTTAACAAGTGCATACTTGACAGAACTAGCTCCAGATCTAATGAGAACTCAGATAACTACTCCTTCAACATTCACAGCTGGAATCGCACCGTATTTGCGTGGACCCTATAGTACCATGTATGCTATTCGTCCTTGGACCATTCGGCAATATGCAGGATTTAGCACAGCAGAGAAGAGCAATGCCTTTTATAAGCGAAATTTAGCCGCGGGGCAGAAAGGGCTTTCAGTAGCATTTGATTTAGCAACACATAGAGGGTACGATAGTGATCACCCAAGGGTGACAGGTGATGTTGGAATGGCGGGTGTTGCAATTGATAGCATAGAGGACATGAAAATCCTTTTTGACGAAATTCCACTCGGAGATATTTCTGTTAGTATGACGATGAATGGAGCTGTGCTTCCGATTATGGCATTTTATATTGCCGCCGCAAAGGAGCAAGGCGTAGACGAAACCAAACTAGCCGGAACTATTCAAAATGATATTCTCAAAGAGTTTATGGTGAGAAATACCTATATCTATCCGCCAGCACCAAGCATGAGAATTATCTCAGATATTTTTAAGTATACTTCTGCAAACATGCCAAAATTCAATAGTATTAGTATTAGTGGTTACCATATGCAAGAAGCAGGTGCTACCCCAGAATTAGAGCTTGCATATACTATTGCTGACGGATTAGACTATGTAAGAACAGGAATAGAAGCAGGTTTGGCAATTGACGATTTCGCACCTCGACTTTCCTTCTTTTGGGGGATTGGGATGAACTTTTATAAGGAAATCGCAAAGCTTCGGGCAGGTAGATTGCTTTGGGCTAAGTTGATTAAGAAATTCGACCCTCAGAATCCAAAATCGATGGCACTTCGTACACATTGTCAAACAAGTGGTTGGAGTTTAACGGAACAAGATCCTTACAACAATGTGGCTAGAACAACTATTGAGGCGTTGGCAGCTGTATTCGGAGGAACGCAAAGTTTGCATACAAATAGCTTTGATGAAGCAATAGCGTTACCAACCGATTTCAGTGCAAAAATTGCAAGAAACACTCAAAAGATTATCCAAGAAGAAACGGATATCACCAAAGTAATTGATCCTTGGGGTGGAAGCACCGTGATAGAAGAATATACCAATGAACTGGCTCAGAATGCATGGGAGTATATACTTGAGATAGAAGAATTAGGCGGAATGGCGAAAGCTATCGAAAGCGGTATTCCTAAGATGAGAATTGAGGAATGTGCAGCGGTGAAACAAGCAAATATTGATGCAGGTAAAGATATAATCGTAGGAGTAAACAAGTAC
>JABDQY010000197.1 GCA_013042025.1 Bacteroidia bacterium | reverse complement strand
TCCTGGAGCAGATAAACTAGTTGATGAAAGCTGAGTGTAACCTGAAGCATTGGATGTATAAATACGTGCATGGCCTGCACTAGGGTTTGCCTGAAACATATAGCCTCGTTTAGTTCCTGTTGCCGTTGAATTAGAACCATAAGCACGTAGAGTAAATCCAGAACGCCCCGCAGTAGTATACGTTTCTTTCCATGTAACCGAGTAATCCGCTGCAGAGGGAAACAAATCCATATTAACTACCACTCTGTTTCCTGACGAAGCCGTTAATGGATTCATTGTCTTGGTTCGGGTTCCGTTACTATCTGTGTTTACTGTTCCATTTGCTAAAGTGATATTTGCTGGAGTACTCCCAGCCATATCAGATTCAAAATCATAGCTCTGTGCTACAACGCCAAATTGCAAACTAAACGCAAATAGAATGACCCATAAAAGTCTCTGTGAGATGTAATTTCTTTTCATCATAATTTTATCAAATTTACAGTGATATAATTATAGCTTTATTAACATATCAATTCTTTGGAAAAGACTATCTATTAATTTAGCCACTAGTAGTTTATTCGTGCAAAAATACATAATAGTTCTCAAATTGAAACAATTTTGTCTAGTTAATGGAAATATTACATTTAAGTAGTATGGGTAATAAAAGTAACTAATCATATCAACTCCCCCTACAGTCTTTTTCTATTCAACAAACTCTTCACGGAATTCATTTTTTGATCGACCTTCTACTAAACTTTTTTAAGTGGGATGTTCGATATAAGGAACCTACGGGTTACTAACCTGAAAAGGTTAAACCCTGAATATGTCAATGGTAGAGTCAGTGAAAGACAGAGTGTTAGTTGTGCCTAATAGATTATTGTTTTTGTAAATATTACACAAAAAAGAGCCCACCGAATGATGAGCTCTTTTGATAGTTTAAATATACACTAAGGAAGTACCAGTATTTTTCTTCGTACTTCACTTTGTTCATTGCTAACTACCACAATATATGTTTGAGGGATTAGGTGATTCAAGCTCAAGGAATTCTCTCCTGCTATTAGGTCACGAGTTATTAATAATCTTCCACTTATATCAAACAATTGAAGAAGAGCCTTTTCTCTTGAAGTAACACTTAACATGTTACTTTCAAGAATTGAATTTATTACTACGTTTTGTTTAAACATTTCGTCGATGCTTCCTGTACTAACTTTAACATAAGTAGTTGCATCAGCTTCATCACTAATTCCTTCTGTAAGACCTAAACTATCTGTAGCAATGCTATAGAACTTATAGGTAGTTTCATTTTGACCATTAAATGTATCTCGGGTTAAACTTGTACTGCTTTTCCAGACAACAAAATCACTATCATTAACACTTACCATAACTGTGTAATCTTGTATTCCACATCCAGGATCTGTTCCTTCCCAACTTACAACAAAATTAGAATCTGTTGACTCGGTTGGTAGTGCATTCACAGAGCTGCTTGGAGATTCCCTGTCTATTCTATTGCTATGAACATTGGTTGCTATTGGCTTATTCCCATCAAAATAAATAAGAGCTTTGTTTTCAATATATTTGTCATGAGATATATTAGGTTGAAGGGCAAGATTATAGCTAAAGTTTCCTTCACCTTCAGGTTTAGTTTTATTAGGAGGCAAGAAACCTAAGTCTACATCTTCCTGTAATTCTAAAGTAGATCGATCTAACGTAAGGTAGTTCACTCTAATTTCTCCTGTAGCTGTATCCAACGAACCCGTTATTTGAACTAGCGTTTGGATTCGAGGAGCTAGGTCCACAATTATTCTAAATTCTTTAGCAAAACTTTGAATCTTATAAGCGCTATCAGCAATAACAACATCTCCAAAACTGAACGTACTAAAGTCGAATTTCTCTTTGTCCAGGGTATCTAGTACAATTACTTCACTAGCAGCTGCTGTTGCTGAATCTTTGTTTTCAAAGAAAACTGTATAAACCATATTGGCACTTTCTTCGATATAATTGTCATCACCATATCCTGTAGGGCCAACAATTTCATTTGGATCGAAAGAATTTACACCTTTACTTTTATGTTTACGTTTCCGTTTTTTCTTAAACTTATCCCAACAATCCTGTGTGGCATCGGAATTACTCTTCATCTCAAAAGTAATATCTATTAAATCTTTGGCTATTTTAATTCCTTTGCCTACTGGAATTATATCACCTGCACATTCAACTACGCTCCATGTCCAACCCCAAGCAGTATTTATCATACTAAACCAAGTACTTTTCTTCGGAGGTTCATTTGGTGCTTTTAGTACTTCTCCCACTCCAGTTTCCACCACCTTATAACCTAGTTTATAACAGTCATAACCAGGAATAAAACCTATTGCTTTGTCCCAAACATATTTAGCTGCAACTGCATTTATACAAGCTGTAACTTCTGGAGGAACATCACGTTTCTTCATACCAGGCAACCCTTCATACAAGGGATCAGTAACCCACACTGCCATATCTAAATCTGCAGCTGTAGGAACCTTTATTCTAATTCTAACATTTTCACTGCTCATTGCTCCTATGCTAGGAACATAGAAGGGATATAATCGCATCATTGTTCCTTCATAACCAGCAAAAGAATCGGACAAATAATACAAGCTTATTGCTGTGTCTTGCCATTGTTTCCAACCATCATCTATAAAGCTTTTTTGTACTGCAATGTCAATATCAGGGAATATTAC
>JABDQY010000193.1 GCA_013042025.1 Bacteroidia bacterium | reverse complement strand
TGATTTGGCTGAATATGAAATTACTAAATTTATTGAAGATGGTAAGGTACAACTCGACTATGGTATTACGGGCGGTTCTGGAGACTCCAGATACATTGTAAATAACCAAATAGTAACCTACGGCGAGAAGAATTTCACGTTAGATGCTGCAGTAATTGATATTTCAAGTCCTTCTAACAAAATTGAACATGGAAGATCAAATCCTGCATGTGTTTCTCCGAAGGTGATTATTCGAAATAACGGAAGTGATGTGTTATACTCAGTTAAACTGAATTATTGGGTGAATGACAAATCAAATGCGAAAACCGCATACTGGGAAGGTTACTTAAGATTCTCAGAACAAGTTGAATACCATCTTCCAATAGATAATAGCGTATGGACTACAGCAACCTCTGGTAACAATACTTTCCATGTTGAAATTATTGAAGCCAATGGTGTTACAGATGAATATGCGAACAATAATGTTTATCAAAGTGCCTTTGAAAAACCAGAAGTGTATCCTCAAGATATTTATTTCTTCTTTAGGATGAACAATGCTGCAAACGAAAACAGCATCATTGTAACAGATGATTGGGGCCATGTGGTTTACCAAAGAGACAATCTGGTAGCCAATGAGGTGGTGCGAGACACGCTACGTCTAGGAATTGGTTGCCATCAATTGCGTATTGAAGATTCAGATGATGATGGAATCGCGTTTTGGGCGAATAGTGATGGTAATGGCTTCTTTAGAATTATGGAAGTTGGTGGAGGCGTATTGAAGACCCTTGAAGGTGATTTTGGAGGCAGCAGCGTTTTAAACTTTACCGTTTTGCATGAACTTGATGTACCTGAACTAGAAAACAATTATGGATACCAGTGTTACCCTAATCCTACAAATGGATTATTAACAATTGAAGGTTACGACCTAAGCGACACGAAGTCTCAAATCTTCAATAGTTTTGGACAAGAATTATCCCTTCAACCAACACTATCAAACTCACAGATTGCCTATGATTTGAGTAACGAAGCAAGTGGAATGTACATGGTTCGAATGGTTAAAAATGGAGAAGTTTGGGTTTCGAAAGTTATTGTAAAATAGAAATTAACGTTGAAACCGACTATAAAAGAAAAACTCGTATATCGTTTTGAGCGATTTCTTAATAAAGGTGGTTCATCCATTTTTAAAAGTCTTCTGGTTGTTTTCCTATCAGCGTTTATTTTCATTATTACCTTACGTTATCTGCTACTCCTCTTATTTCCAGAGTTAGATTATCTCGGCAATTTTGGCGATCATATTTGGAAGACATTTCTTCAAATGACGGCTCCTGGAAACATGAACCAAGATAACAATGCACCAGGGTGGCTCAAGCTTACAACAGTTTTGGCTGGTTTTACAGGGGTTATTATCCTCTCCATGCTAATTGCGTTTATCACGTCATCACTAAATACATTTCTCTATAACTTTAGAAAAGGAAGAGGAAGTGTAATTGAAGACGACCATACGGTAATTCTTGGTTGGAATGACAGAGTTGTTGATATTATAAGAGAGCTCATAATTGCCAATGAAAGCGAAAAAAGAGGATGCATCGTAATTCTGGCAAACCACTCTAAGGAGAAGATGGATGACTTAATTGCCAAAAGACTTCCAGATACACAAACAACTTCAGTAATAACAACTAGCGGCAATCCTTCAAACATCAGTGAACTTAATCGAATCAATATAACTTCGTGCAAGTCAGTTATCATTTTAGCCAAATGCTCAGAAAACGCCACATTCAATGAAAAGATTGAGTCAGATGTTCAGGGTATCAAATCGATTATGGCAATTAAGTCTTGTCAGAACGACAGCAACAACATCCCCATTATTGCTGAGATTTTTTCTGAAGAGAAGCGAAACATTATAAGTTATTTCAATGATGAGAATCTTATAGCTATTGACACCTGGAATATAATGGGTAAATTACTGATGCAGACTTCTTTAACAAGTGGATTGCAATTGGTTTACAATGAAATATTGTCATTTGATGGATGTGAAGTTTACTTCTATGAGGCAAACTGGGGAGATGTAGACTTTTTCGAATTAGCTTATCATTTTGAAGATGGTATTCCGTTAGGAATTTATAATAATGAAGAAGGACTTATCCTCCGTCCTTCTCGTGAACGCAAAATGAAAAAAGGAGATGAGGTTTTGATTCTTGCCGAAGATGATTCTACAATTGCCTATAAAGCGAATGCACTTTACAAGCCTAAAGAAATACCATTAAGAAACAAGAAACTAGAACAATCAAAAAAGTCAACTTTGATTTTGGGATGGCACAGTGTAGGTGAAATTTTTGTTCATGAGGCTAACGATTATCTTTTGGATGGTTCTCGCTTCGATATTATGTATCACGAACCTACAGTTGAATTAAAAAATACCTTCAATCATCTAAAATCGGAATATTCCAATTTTGAAATTAATATTATTAACCAAAATCCACTCTCAAAAGAGGGTTTAGAGGCAATTGATCCTAGCCACTTTGAAAACATTATCATACTTTCTCAAAATTCAGACATCAGCAGTCCGGATAAAATTGATTCCGACACGCTAATAATTCTCCTTTTGTTAAGGGAGATGTCTAAAGAATCGTCTAATCCAAAGATAATTACACAAGTGCTCAATTCTGAAAATCAACAATTGATAAATCAAACGGATGTTGACGACTTCATTATTAGTAACAAACTCATTACTATGGTTTTAGCTCAGCTTAGCGAAGAGCCTAGAATCAAAATATTGTATGACGATATCTTCTCAGAAGATGGAAGTGAGATCTATGTAAAACCGGCAAATCTATATTTTGATTCATTCCCTCAGAAAATCACATTTGGTGATGCAATGGGAATAGCAAATAAACGAAATGAAGTATGTCTCGGAATTCGTAAAGCTGATAAACTTAAAGATATCCAAAACAACTTTGGGGTAACTTTAAATCTACCTAAAGACAAGGTAATCGAACTTCTAGAGGATGATTATTTAGTGGTATTGTCTGAAGATGAGTTGTAAATATCCTATTGCTTAACCCTTTAGAATCGCATCTCTTATCTTTTATTTATCACTTTCATTCTTTTTATAATTTGTCAAATACAAAAGAGTTCAAACAAAGCGTTCGAATGACACGTTAAACCACTATAGAGTAAAGATTAATAGTATTTTTGCAAGCAAGTTATGAGCGATTTTAAACTGAACACCATTGAAGAAGCCATTGAAGAAATTAAAAGTGGTAAAATGGTTATTGTAGTGGATGATGAAGACCGAGAAAATGAAGGAGACTTCCTTACTGCGGCTAGAAATGTAACTACAGAAATGGTTAACTTCATGGCAACCGAAGGTCGTGGACTTATTTGTGTTCCACTTACAGAAGAACGTTGTGAAGAATTGGACCTTGAATTGATGGTTGGAAGAAACACAGCTCAATACGAAACTCCATTTACTGTTTCTGTTGATTTAATTGGTCATGGTACAAGTAC
>JABDQY010000190.1 GCA_013042025.1 Bacteroidia bacterium | reverse complement strand
AAGTAGTACTATAGTTGGTATTGCTAAAGTGCCATTCTTAAAATAAGGGATAGTGAATAGGCTTTTTGAAAAAATTCCGCTTAACATGTTCACGGCGTGAGTGACTGTATCTGCTCTGAAAAATATCCATGCTAATGTCGTAAGGAGAAATGTCGAAGAAATGTTTAGTAGTTCCTTAATATTTGGGAACTTTCTTTCGATAGCGACAATGTCTAAATTTCTTCTGTTTTTATTTCTTAATAAAAGTGGAATAAAGTATAAAGCGTTCAGTAATCCCCAAACAATAAACGTCCAATTAGCACCATGCCAAAACCCGCTAACCACAAAAATCACGAAAGTATTTCTAATCTTAGATCCTGTTCCACCTTTACTGCCGCCCAATGGGATATACAAGTAGTCACGAAACCAAGTTGATAGTGAAATATGCCATCTTCTCCAAAACTCGGCAATATCTCTTGAGAAATAGGGAAAGGCAAAATTTCTTTTTAATTTAAATCCAAACAATCGAGATGTTCCAATTGCGATATCCGAGTAGCCAGAAAAATCACCGTAGATCTGAAAGGCAAAAAATACACCTCCAATTATTAAAGTGCTTCCTGAATACATTTCAGAATTATTAAATATTTCATTGGCGAACTTGGCACAGTTGTCTGCTATTACAACTTTTTTAAATAATCCCCATAAAATTTGTCGCATTCCATTTACGGCATCCTTGTAATTAAATTTGCGTGTACTAAAAAATTGGGGCAAGAGATTAGTAGCTCTTTCTATTGGTCCTGCAACCAGTTGAGGGAAAAAGCTTACAAATGCAGAGAAAGCAATTAAATCTTTTGTAGGAGCAAGTTTGTTTCTGTAAACATCAATGGTGTAGCTTAATGTTTGAAAAGTATAAAAACTGATACCAACAGGAAGGACAATATTCAGTGAATTTGCTTTGATTTGGTAACCAAAAAAACTAAATGCATCTATGAAACTTCCGAGAAAGAAATTGTAATATTTAAAGAATCCGAGCAAACCAAGATTTATAAATAAGCTGATCAAAACCAGAATTCGTCTACTCCTCTTTGCTTTAAGTGTAGAGAGTAGATTTCCAATGAAGTAATCTGTGAGAGTGCTAAAAGCAATTAAAGATAAAAATCTCCAATCCCACCAACCGTAGAAAACATAACTGGCAACTACTATTTGGAAATTTTGAAGTCGAAGATTTTTTCTAAATACAAACCAATAAACGATGAAGTTGATTAAAAGAAATACGCCAAAGTCTAATGAGTTGAATAGCATTAATAATTACTCAGAAAAGTTAATTAGCTGAAGTATCCATACCTTGGATATAGGAACTCCGTTCCTGTAATCTTACCTAGCCCTTCAGCATAATGTCTCATGGCTTCTACCAGCCCAGGAATTAATATGTGGTTGTAATTACTATCGATAGGGAAAAGTGCTTTCCATCCATTATAGGTACCTAAGCTTAAGTCAAATTGTTCCAATTGTTCATAAAGCCCCGTAATTCTGCCGCAATATGCTAGTAAGCCACTTGTGTTAAAGTGATAGTTCTCTTCAAGGTTCTTAGCATTTTTAATTTTAAGAGCATTAATTGCTTTTCTGAATTCCTTATCTGTTTGAAGAATTCGAATATCATCGGTTAATCCAGTATTGAAATTTTTAGCTGTATTTAATACTGCATTTGGACGTAAGTCAACAAATCCGTTGTTGCAAATTAACCAATTTATAAAATCATCTTTATCCAATTTATACGTAGAACATACTTCTTCGATCTTATTAAGCAACGTGTAGTTATCTGTTAAAATAAGATCCATTGGAGCAAAATAAGGTCCGGCAAGTATTTCATCTTCACCTCTGCTGTTTTTAAATATAATTGGTGTTCCCAAAGAAGTAACAGCTCTTACAGTTTGTGTTATTGCTGAATGCAGTCCATTGTAGAATGTCTTTATAAATCCATTTAACTCACCTTTAAATCCAGTAAATCGAGCAACATCTTCTACTGTGGTTATGGTCAATAACTCGCTAAATGTTGCAGCAAGGGCATCTATGTTTTTACTGTATTCAAGAACATCTTCTATAAGAAGTTCTGGAGTGTTCGCGTCAACAAATTGGCGAACTTCTTGCTCTTTGTACTTTGAAGTTACTTTTTTAGAAACTTGTTTAGGACTTAAGTTTTTAAGTTTATGCATTAAGATAAACAGTCCGTGCATATGCAGTTCAGCTTGATGTTTGCTACTTCCCAACTCTTGAAAAGCTTTTGTTGTAAATGCACTGGTTTGATATCTTCTGAATTCTTTTCTGTTATTCAATAAGGCGAAAACTAAACTAGAATTATCAGTTTGTGTGTAATAGCAAATTCCGTGCTCGTCAAACCAAGGCTTTTGGATATCGTCTCCTAAAAAGGCATTATAAACCAATACGTGAGCTAATTCTTCTTGAGAAGCAATTTTCATATTGAGGTATAATGAATATGCATTATCAAGAGAGAATAAGCCATTTTCTCCACTTCTTAAGGCATAGTTTACATTTAAGCTCGGTATGTTATCTTTTGAATTTCCAAAATTGAAGGTTGTTTTTTCTTTTGGATTTCCTTTGGAATCTAAAACTGGATGTTGTGGAGCAACAGTGTGAGATGGGAAAATTTTATTTAGTAGACGTTCTCCTTTTTTATCTTCTGTAAGTTTGAGATCAAAAGGTAATATACCTTTCTCATTTGCAATTCTAAACTTTCGTGAAACTCCGCTGCTAAGAGGAAGTGTACTACTTTGATAAATATAATCAATACCTATTGCAGATGCGGTAACTAGACTTTTTAATCCAAAATTTGAATAGTGGATGGTCAACTCATTTGCATAAAATTGTTTCTCTTTTAAAAGATCACCTAATGACGAGTGGGCATAGCCAAGCTTAATTACTGGTTCTCCACCAATAATCTGATACATACCTCCAACAGAGGTTGTGTGTGCCATTAGTACTTCCTCAGAATGATGTTTTTTAATATCTCCAAAATCTTCAGCAAGACCTTTTAGGATTTCTTTCTTTATGGATCTTTCAATTTTCTTTTCAGTATCACCATCTGATAGTCCATGCTTATCTAATAAT
>JABDQY010000185.1 GCA_013042025.1 Bacteroidia bacterium | reverse complement strand
TACTATAGTATGAAGAAAGACGCTGACGTTGTAGAAACGGATTTAGAGAACGAATTTATTTTTGTAAAAGCCAATCAGAAATTAATTAAGTTGGCGTATAACGATATTTATTACGTAGAGGCATTTGCAGACTATGTTAAAATATTTTTGGAAGATAAGAAGATTGTAACACTTCAAACCATGAAAAACATGGAAAAGAAATTGCCAGCAGAAATGTTCTCAAGAGTTCATCGTTCCTTTATTGTAAACAGAAACCATGTAGAATCTTTCTCAACATCTATGTGTGAGGTGAATGGTATTCGAATTCCAATAGGTAAGAACTACAAAGACGGTTTTGTAGGTATAATGAAGTCTAATAATATCTTGTAAATGGATAAAAGGCTCGAAGCTTTTAAACGCTTACTTGATATAATGGATGACCTAAGGCAGAAGTGCCCTTGGGATAAGAAGCAGACCAATGAAACACTCAGGTATCTTACAATTGAAGAGACCTATGAGTTAAGTGATGCATTATTGGCAAATGACAATGAAGAAATCAAAAAAGAGCTTGGAGACCTGTTCCTACATTTGGTATTCTACTCAAAAATAGGTGAGGAGAAAAAAGCATTTACAGTAACCGAAGTGCTCAATTCGGTATGTGAAAAATTAATATCAAGACATCCACATATTTATGGAGATGTTGAGGTGAAAGATGAAGAAGAAGTAAAACAAAATTGGGAGGAGCTGAAATTGAAAGAAGGCAATAAGTCTGTTTTGGGAGGTGTTCCAAGCTCATTACCAAGCTTAGTAAAAGCGATGCGAATGCAAGATAAAGCTGCCCAAGTTGGTTTTGACTGGCCAAACAAAGAGCAAGTTTGGGACAAGGTTGAAGAGGAATTAACAGAGTTTAAAGAAGCTGCAACTGTTAGAGAGAGCGAAGAGGAGTTTGGGGATTTAATTTTTAGTCTGGTTAATTATGCTCGCTGGAAAAAGATTAATCCAGACGATGCCTTAGAACGTACCAATATTAAGTTTAAAACACGTTTTGAAGCAATTGAATTGTTTGCAAAAGAAAAGGGTATTAAAATGCAAGAAATGACACTTGCAGAAATGGACGCTGTTTGGGAGCAAGCAAAATCTTAGTAAAGCTAATTTTACTTTAAAACTAAGTCATTGTCGCCTATAAATAATCTTAGTTCTAGGCAGTATTTCGCGAAGTGGCTTGGATGAATATGAGGGCTATTTATAAGGATTCATAGATGTTTATTTCAAGAAAAACAATCAAATTTACATCCAAAAATGGGAATACAGTCTAAAAAAGAGAGTAATATCTATTTGTAGAAAGGTAGCATATACCACTCTATTTAGTGATGAACCTGCTGTAAGAAATCAATTACAAGCGACGTATTTAGTACCTCTAATCTCAACTTAATTTAGAATTTTATGATACTTAGTTTTCACTTCTATAGAGCAACTCCCTAGCAGAGTTGTTAGTTCAAATTATGGAATGTAAAATGCTGATAATCAATGTCAAGTACGGCTTAGTTGCAGCAGTTATATGCACTCAACAAGTTCGATTATTTCGAACTCTTAACGAAGAATATCGTAAACCTATTAATTGTAAGTTCAAATAGAATTTCTGGAAATACTTTTTAAAATATCAGAGGTATTAATTCTTGATTGATTAGGGTTTATTCTTTTGGCACGCATGTTGAATTAAACTATGTACTACTTAGAGAAATGAATTACTTAAATCTTATATTATCAATTATTGATAAACAGATGTTAACCAGAATAGCATTGTGTCTATTTGCTTATTCCTTTTTAGGGGTGAGTTCTGCTTTTGCACAATCACCTGGTGATCCAATTAAATTTGATATACGAGGGAATGCATATTCAGATGCACCTAACGCATACATGCATGATTGGTTTATAGACTCCACTTTTGGGGTAATCGATACCACAAATACTGCACTATATAAATCTTATTTAAATCCTTTAAAAAATGTGTCTTTTTTAGTGGGTCCTTCTTTTAATCAATATGATCTAAAGGATGACGTGTTGCTGTATGATGCCATTTTTGCGAGAGACTATATGAATTTGAACTCATTAAGCAAAGGAGTAGATAGTTCAATATTTAAAGGTAATGGAGCAAAAAATGGTGCTAGTCCATCAGCACATTGGCAAATAGAAGAAGGAACTTTATTGGAAAAAAACGATATAGTAGACGTATATGCCCATGTACGACGCGAAGGGGTATTGCCCGATACTGGAAACTTATGGATAGATATGGCATTATCTACATTTTCTGCAGGTGGAAGTAGATACGTGGATTTTGAAATATTTAAAGAGCGAATTGAAATAGCACCTAGTGGGAACGGGTTTAGATATTCTGGAACAGATGAAGGGCATTCCTCTTGGTCATTTGATTCTTCGGGTAATATAGTTCAAACCGGAGATTTAATTGTTGGTTTTGAAGCAAAGAGCACTACAGTTGAAGGTTTTGAAGTTAGAATTTGGGTGAAGAAGACAGATTTTACTGCAGGGAAAGTTATGGGTAGTTTTACTTTTGGTACCTCAATAGACGGATTCACAAGTGGCTCTGATTATGGATATGCACAAATTGTAGTCGATACAACTGCCTTATATGGAGATGTTAGTGCTGCTGGTACTTTGGCTCCACCATGGTACACAGTACAATCTACAGCTACTCCACAAGTAGATTCAACTTATGGTAACGGTATTTTTGTAGAGGCAGCTATTAATTTAACAAACCTGGGAATAGACCCAGCTTTGGGAGTTGGACACAATCTTTGTGGATTGCCTTTTTCAAGAATAGTGGTAAAAACTAGAACTTCTGGATCATTTACATCACAATTGAAAGATTTTGCCGGTCCATATAAATTTTTAGATGTTCCTGTTATATCAGCAACAATTGGTTTAGAAAATGAATTTAGTTGTGAAGATACAACCGTAGGGTTGGTTCTAGAAAATCTTGAAGATGTGCAAGATAGAGTTTATTATAGATGGGAAACCAATGATGGTTTGTTTTTGGATAGCAACAATGTTTATAGCGATAGTTTCATTGTGGATACTAGTGCGAGAATTGTTATGCCAGGTACTTATTACTTAATAACGGCACCGTTGGAAGGTTGTATAGGTAGTCTTGTTGATTCTATTACGATCAATGCTCGTCCTTGTGCCGTAGATGATCTCGATACGCTTATAGAAAACTGTACTTCTAATTACAACGTTTTAAACAATATAGATGGAACAAGTGATACTGATCTTGAAGACGATATTGATACGAGTTCCATAAACAATGTTGGGCTTTTACAACCCCAAAACGGAACTGTGTCTATAGATACCAATACTGGTGAAATAACCTATATACCTAACCCCAATTTTGTTGGAACTGATAGCTTTGAATATCAAATATGTGATACCAATAGCCCACCTCTTTGTGATACAGGTTTAGTAACGATTACTGTAGAGGCTGCACCTGTTCGTGCACTGAACGATATAAATACTGTTTGGATGGATGTTCCAGTAGATGGGTCTGTGATTAGTAATGATATTGACAATGCATATGAGATACTAAATGTAACAACTACTC
>JABDQY010000176.1 GCA_013042025.1 Bacteroidia bacterium | reverse complement strand
ACTGTATCCTGGATAGTATGTACCTATACCTATGTTGCCACTTCGAACGAATGTCATCATCGTGTCTATGCCGCCTCCGCATGCTGATTCTAGAATCAATCTATTGTTGCCACCATTGTAATTGAATTGAAATCCACATATATCGTAAGCGGTATTGTCCACAGCCTCTGAAAATCGCAAAATCCCAGAATTGGGATTGTTCAAAGTTGTACCAGCATTTCCAATGGTTAATATTGCTGAATCGGAAGCAACTACAAGCTCAGAACGTGGTGTTGAAGTTCCTATACCTACAAAAGTGTCATAATGGACACCTGCAGAATTTTTTTGCCAGTAATTAAGGTCATCTTTATCTACATTTCCGCCACCATTGCTCAATGTTATTTGGGTTGCACTGCTTCCTAATACTTGGATCTCATTGGTTGGGTTGTTGTCATTGTCACCAATGGATACAGTTCCACCTCCATTAGATAAAGTGAGGTTTGTTCCTACCTTAGTCAACGTTTGAAACTCATTGCTAGCATTATTGTCATTGTCGGCAATAGAAACGGTACCTCCGCCATTGGATAGCGTTAGATTAACTCCGGTTACGGAGAGTGTTTGCAACTCATTTGCAGCATCGTCATCGTTCAACGTTACATCTCCTCCTCCGTCAGATAAGGTTATCACGTTCGACGTTTTGGTCAATGCTTGAATTTCATTGGCAACGTCATTATCTGAGTTTTCGACCGTATTGGCATGCATTGCGTAAGGTACCGCAACAAGTTGTTGCGTGCTCATATCTGTAAATGCGGTACCTCCGTTAACATCCATATCAATCTTAAGGAAATTAGCTTCACCAGCCCAATCTACATTGGTCATAGATCCGCTCACAACATTCCCTTCCCCTATGCTTAGATTTACTAATCCATATTGGTTTGTGTTTGTTGTTTGTGTTTCTACATAGACCGAGCTACCGGTAACGGAAGATTCTAGAATGCTAAATCTAAAAGACACAGACGAATTTTGTAAAATTTTGCCGTCAGACCCCCTAACTACAGCTTGATAATTGAACGAATTTGGGGTTTGAGCTATTGTTAGCAATCCTAGTGCTAACACAGCAAGGAATAAAAGTGCTCTTTTCATGATTATTAAATTTTAAGCGGTTAACTAAGTGGTTAATAATCAATCCACATAAGCATAGCTTAGTATGCCTTAAAGGTAGGGTAAAATAAAATATATTACTATTTAGGAGCCTTTAAAATGAGTCTAAATATCGGGCACAAAGTTTCATTATGTAATTGGCAAAGTATTGATCTACAAAATTTGGAATATTCAACTTCTAACTTCAATGGAATAGGACAATTAAGTTGTTTAATGTTTCATTAAATGAATAGACTGTTTAATGAAACGTATTTGAAAGCAGCAACCGAATTCATTAGTGACTTATATCATAGGAAATGGGGTTTTTTGTCATATATGCTGATGGTTTTATTCTATAATTTCGACAACAAATTTCAAATAATTCTCAGCCATGAACGATCAAATTACAAAAATCACATTAGACGAAGCAAACGATTATTATGATGTAGCACAAGAAGAACTGTGCCGACCAGAAGAAGACCTTGTACCATTTATGATTTGCAGGAGTGCATATAAATCCGTTGGTAATTATTTAGCTGCTTTTCTTTTTCACGAAGGAATTGACGTTAAAAATTCAATGACTCTTGAATTCTTATTAAAAACATGTAGAGAGAAAAATGCCAATTTCAATGAATTAAATTTAGATCCGTTGTTTTATGGCAATGCTCACAGCGAAGAGGTTGTCTCTGCAGATATGGAGACCATGCATGTGTATCTAGACCTTGCCGCAAAAACCAAAGAACTTGTAACAGAACAACTTAAATAATAAGAAATCTATTCTTGTAATGGGCTTCTTATAATTCTTAATAGAATAGTATGAAACTTAGTGAAATTTTGAAAAAAAAAGAGGTTGAGTTTAAGTACCCTGGTATACCTGCAGCCTTAGATGGGAATTCCGTTGCCATCATGTGTGAAAAAGAATCCTCTGATGCAGCAGGAGCGTATCCAATTACTCCGTCTACCCAAATGGGAGAGTATTGGGCTGAAGAAGCAGCTAAAGGGCATTTAAATGTATCAGACAGACCATTAATATTTATAGAGCCAGAAGGAGAACACGCAGCAGCAGCCGTTACAGCAGGGTTGTCCATGACTGGTTTAAGAGCGTCAAACTTTTCATCTGGACAAGGTATTGCATACATGCACGAATCTCTGTATGCAGCTGTTGGGAAACGACTAACCTATGTTCTAAATATAGGAGCAAGAGCTATGACAAAGTCAACGCTTAATGTTCATGCCGGACACGATGATTATCACGCCATTGATGATACTGGCTTCTTTCAATTATTTGCTAAGAATGGTCAACATGTTGGTGATTTAAATGTAATTTCTCACCGAATTGCTGAACTTGCTTTAACTCCTGGAATAATTGCTCAAGATGGTTTTTTAACCACACACTTAATTGAATCACTTTTAGTTCCAGAACGAGAATTAATACGAGAGTTTTTGGGTAGACCAGATGATATTATTGACACACCAACACCTGCACAAAAGCTAATTTATGGAGATACAAGAAGAAGAATTCCAGAGGTGTGGACGGTAGATAATCCGATGATGACTGGAATTGTTCAGAATCAAGATTCGTACATGCAAAGTGTTGCAGCACAGCGTCCTTATTTCTTCAATCACATTAAAGAACTTACAGATTTAGCATTTGATGAATACTATAACTTAACAGGAAGAAAATATGCAAGAGTGATGTCTTACAAAGCTGAAGATGCAGATTATCTAATTCTTGGCCAAGGCAGTGTAGTTACTAGTGCAGAAGTAGTTGTCGATTATTTAAGGGAAACACGAAACATAAAAGTTGGGGTAATTGATTTGGTTATGTTTAGACCATTCCCTTCTGATTTAATAGGTAAATTTTTAAAAGGTAAAAAAGGAGTAACCATTCTGGAAAGATTAGATCAACCATTGGCGGTTGACCAACCAATTGCAAGAGAGGTTAGGGCAGCACTGTCGAAATGTGTTGAAAATGGATCTAAGAAAGGAGAGTTATCTTATCCAGAATTGCCAAGTTTTGACTCTAAAGATGTGCCATCAGTTTATTCTGGTTCATTTGGGTTAGGAAGTAGAGATTTACAACCAGAAGGTTTAATAGGAGCTGTAGAAAACATGTTACCTTCAGGAGATGGTAAAAAGCAATTCTACTTGTCTATTGATTTTATAAGAGATCAAGCGATAACCCCAAAACAACAAATACATCAAGAAAGTATTCAAGATGTGTATCCAACTGTAAAAGAGTTAGCAGTAAAAGGTTCGGAAAATCCAAATTTAATGCCTGAAGGTGCAATTACAGTGCGTTTTCATTCTGTTGGTGGTTGGGGTGCAATAACAACCGGCAAAAACCTTGCAATGACGTTATACGACTTGCTAGGGTATAATATTAAAGCAAATCCAAAGTATGGTTCCGAGAAAAAAGGACAACCAACAACATATTACTTGGCAGCTGCTCCTGAACCAATTAGAATTAATTGTGAGTACATTTTTGTAGATGTAGTTCTTTCTCCAGATCCCAATGTATTTAAACATACAAATGCATTAGCAGGTCTCAAAAATGGTGGTAGTTTTATTATCCAAAGTGAAAAAGAAACTCCGCAAGAAGTGTGGGAAGATATTCCTGTTCCTTATCAGAAAGTCATTCTTAAGAACAAGATAAGAGTGTTTTACATTGATGGTTTTAAAATAGCAAGAGAAGAGGCTACAGATCCAGAATTGCAACTTAGAATGCAAGGTATTGCTTTTCAAGGAGCATTTTTTGCGGCTTCACCTTTAATGGAAAAAGCCAATCTATCAGAAGAAAAATTACTCAAGGCTATTGAAGATCAACTTCAACATAAGTTTGGAAGTAAAGGTCAACGTATCGTAGATGATAATATGCGTGTGGTTCGTCGGGGTTTTGATGAAATACATGAAATAGTTAATCAAGAACTAAGTAAGGAGAAAGCAAAAGACGCTGCTGCGGCAGTTATAAATGCCATCCCTCAATTGGTTAAACAAATTCCACAAAGTGAATCAAAGCTTACAGATATCCATCGCTTTTGGGACCAAACAGGCAATTTTTACCAACGTGGTATGGGGAATGATAATATTACAGACCCATTTATTGGTCTAAGTGTAATGCCTGCGGTTACCTCTTTGTATAGAGATATGACCGGAATTCGTTTTGACCATCCAGAGTGGATTGCAGACAATTGTACTGCTTGTGGGGATTGCTACACGGTTTGCCCAGATACCGCAATACCTGGTTTGGTAAGTGAACTGTCTGACATTTTAGATACCGTTTTAAAACGAGTTAAGAAAAACCATGATGTTGAATTTCTTCCAAAAGAGGTTCGTAAAATGGAATCAAAAATTCGAGCATTGTTTAATGCCGAGAGAAATGGTGCATCTGTTAATGACGATATTCATCAGGTTATTGATCAGATAATAACTACAACTGAAAATGAAAAAATAGCCAAAGAATTCAATTGGTTTAAAGAAGAGTTAGGCGATTTTCAATTCGCACTTACCCGTCCATATTACGAATTAAATGAAAAGAAACAGGCGAATAGTGGCGGGTTATTTAGTATTACTGTAAATCCAACAACATGTAAAGGTTGTATGGAGTGTGTTCAAGTTTGTGAGGACGATGCATTGAGATCTATTCCTCAAACCGAAGCTTCAATTAGTAAATTACATAAGGAATGGGATTTATGGATGGATTTACCAAATACACCTAAAAAATACAATCGTATTGATAGTTTAGAAGAAAAGATAGGCCCACTTAAAACCTTACTTCTAAATAAAGACGCATATTTAAATTTTGCAAGTGGTGATGGTGCTTGTCTGGGTTGCTCAGAAAAATCGGTAGTACATCTATTCACTGCAACTGTTGAATCTTTAATGCAACCGAGGGTTGAAAAACATTTGAAACACATTGAAGAATTATGTGATAAGCTCGAAAAACATATTCAGCTTAAACTAGTAAAAAATGTTAATGTTGGTGATGCCGATATGGTATCAAAAATAGTTTCAGATTCTCATGGAGAAGATTTAACCATGGCTGAAATTACAAGCAGAATTGAAGCGGAAAATGGTAGTGAACCTATAGATCAAGATTGGTTAAAAAACACCACACAATTGCTTGCTAGTTTAAAACAATTGAAGTGGAAATATACCAATGGAACTACCGGTAATGGTCGTTCCTCTATGGGTATGTGTAATGCAACTGGCTGTACATCAGTTTGGGGCAGCACTTACCCGTTTAATCCATATCCATTCCCTTGGGCAAATCACTTGTTCCAAGATTCAACTTCTATGGCAATGGGAATTTTTGAAGGACATATGTCTAAAATGGCAGATGGGTTTAAATTAATTCGAAAAGCAGAACTTGAATTGGAAGGGAAATACAATTCGTTAGAACATGATGATTATTTCCGTTACTTCAATTGGTCTCAATTTACAGATGATGAGTGGCATTTGTGTCCACCTGTAGTTGCGTTAGGTGGAGATGGAAGTATGTATGATATTGGCTTCCAAAACCTTTCCAGAATGATGGCTTCAGGTAAACCAATAAAGGTAATTGTGGTTGATACACAAGTTTATTCCAATACTGGAGGACAGGCATGTACTTCAGGGTTTATTGGCCAAGTTTCGGATATGGCTCAATATGGTAAAGTAATGCAAGGTAAATCAGAACCTAGAAAAGAAATTGGTTTAATCGCTATGGCACATAGAAATACTTATGTATTGCAAGGTACATTGGCTAATACCAATCATATGATAGAAGGTTTCATTGATGGTCTGCAAACCAAGCGACCAGCCTTGTTTAACCTGTATACAACTTGTCAGCCGGAGCATGGTGTTGCGGATGATTTAGGTGTTCATCAAGCCAAACTTGCAGTGGAATCTCGAGCATATCCAATCTTTAAATACAACCCAGACAATGGAGTTAAGGTAGAAGATAATTTTGATTTAGATGGGAATCCTGCAATAGATGAATTGTGGCCAAAATATCAACTAAAATACTTTGAAAATGGTCAAGAAAAATCAATGGATGTTTCCATGACCTTTGCAGACTTTGCACTTACCGAAGCTCGATTTAGAAAGCACTTTAGAAAAGCTCCTAGAGACAGCTGGAATGACAATATGGTGCAGTTGGTAGACTTCCTTGAGATGGATGAAGAAGCTAGAGAAGGGAAGTTTCCATTTATATGGGTGGTCGATAAAAAACAACATCTAAACAGGGTAATGGTAGCAAAGAAAATTGTAGAATCTTGCGAAGAGCGTCGAGATTTTTGGATTTTACTTCGCTCAATATCAGGTATAGATCCAAATAAGGAAGAACCAGAAGACCTTGAACAGAAAATAAGAGCAGAGGTTGTAGGTAAAATTTCTCAAGGTCTTATGACTTTAGCCGGAGGCGATGGTGCAGGATTGGTTGATTTAGGTTTAGGGAGCAATGGGCATAACGAAACAACTACCCAAGCAGAAAGTGATAACTCAAGCTATATGGCTCCTTGGTTAGAAACTGAAGAGTGCACCTCTTGCGATGAATGCACAAAGATCAATCCTAAAATATTTGCATACAACAGTGATAAAAAAGCATTTATTCAAGACGCGACTGCTGGAAAGTACAGCGATATAGTGAAAGCTGCAGAAAAATGCACTGCAGGTGTTATACATCCTGGATTACCATCTAATCTCAATGAAAAAGATATTGAGAAATGGATAAAACGAGGCGAAAAATTTAATTAATGCAATGCTCAATTTTAGAGTAAACACTTTTAATCATGGGATCCATCCTCCAGAGAACAAGGATCAAACAAGTGGACTGCCCATTAGGCAGTTCCCTTTTGCTCCTGTAATCATAATTCCGTTATCACAACACATTGGGGCTCCCTCCAAATTGGTTGTTAAAGAAGGCCAAGAGGTGGCGAGAGGGCAAGTGTTGGCAAAAGCTGATGGGTATATGTCTGTACCTATCCATGCTCCTGAATCAGGGGTGGTTCGTAAAATTAGCAGAGTGCCAACC
>JABDQY010000170.1 GCA_013042025.1 Bacteroidia bacterium | reverse complement strand
TGCAAATTCTTTAGGTTCGTAATTCCCATTAGGATTTCCATTTACGTCTGTAAATTGAATATCTCCAAGAGTGAAATACCTTAGCGAGCCTGCAATGGTACTTCTTTTATCTAATCGCTTGTAACCTGCAAGGTAGTAAAACCAAATATCCGGAACCAAAGTACGCAACCATGGTGCTGCAGAAAGTGATATACCCGACTCCTTTTCGATAAATGCCAGTTTCGATGCATTCCAATGAATTGAGTTCGCATCTGCTGATGTTGCTACACCCATATCTCCCATACCTGCAGCACGAGAATCAGGGCTAATTAATAAAAACGGAGCAGCGGTAGTAATAACATTTCGCTGTCCTAAAAGGTCAGTGTTTGTATTTACCGTATTCTGAGCATTCACATTTATGAAGCACAGAATCGTAAAAGCAATTAATATTTTCTTTTTCAACTTGTTAGTATTTGACGACAAATGTATCATTTATTTTCTTAGTTTATGATGTATAGTTTTTCAGTTTTCTTTTGAGTTGAGCCATCTTCTGCTCTAATATTCAAGGTGTAAAGGTAAACTCCTCGTGCAATTCTATCTCCATATTGATCTAGCCCATCCCAAGAAATGTCGGCACTATGAGAAGGTGCATTTATAATATCTTGCGTTATGTTTTTGACAATTTTACCCGCTACTGTGGTAATAGTGAGAGTGGTTGTTAAATTCTCTCCTGCTTTGTTATGGTCAAAATGAAAAGTAGTAAACTTATTAAAAGGGTTTGGGTAGTTCAATAAATTTTCAATGGCAATATCACCTCCTTCAGAAACAACAAACTCGGTATAATCTTCAGCTGAGTTATTGTATACGTCCCATATTTTAATATTCAAAGTATGCAATCCTGGAGAAATATTTTCAAGAGGATATTTGATTTTTCCAGACTGGTAACTATTGAGATCGGGAGTATAGAAATCGTTTAAAACAATAACGGTTTCGTTTTCTGTACCCTTATCTAAAACTGCTTCCATCTCTCTTCCTATACCGCTTCCAATCGTATTTAATCCATTTTCGTCAAATACATTTGCAAGTAGCAGTGGATTTGGTGAAGTTGTTCCTCCAAACACCCAGCTTTCATCATCAATGAAAAGTTCAACTGATGGTGGAGTATTGTCCTGTTTGATTGAGTCACTTGTTCCACCAATTAAATAGGAGATTTCTCCTCCTCCTGCATGATCTAAACCATTTTTAGCGTAGTAGGATATCTTACCATTTCCAATGTTGTACGCAATATCTTTAGGAACGATAAACTGAAAACTAAATTTCCCATTTACAACCGATGCTTGACCTTTATAAATAACTCGGTCTTGCATTTCAAATTCAATAGGATAACTTTTTGGGTCATTACCTAATGTTTTATAAGTAGAAAATTTATCAAAGAAGGTAGGGTATAAGGTCCCATTAAAATTGCTCACCAAAGTGCTAGAGTTATCCTGGATTTCACCTTCTATTGTAACTAAGTCTAACGCCTTTAAGGTATCGTTAAATCCAACGACATTTTTACCATTTATTGAAGTTGTTACCACATTGTAGTTATGATGCAGCAGTCTCATTGCTGGATCTGCAATTAGCATAAAACATCGCTTGTTTATTTCTTCAATAGCATCATTTCTTGTTTTCTTATAAATATCTCCAAGAGGACGAAGCTGATTATCTGAAACCTGAAACATGTTGTCATTCATGATTTCAAGATTTAAATCGGTGTTGGCACCAATCCAAACTACTCGTGTGGTTGCAACCATTCCAATTGCCCCTCCTTGGGTGCTAAGTAACATCAATTCTCCCGGTGATTCTATCTCTAGATTATCAATTTTAGCTAGTTCACAACTTGCGGTAATATAAAAGGAAAGTTTGTCGTAGTTGGTCCAAGAAGTAATTTCTGGTCGTGTAACAACTCGTTCATGAGCCATTCCATTTTCACCACCATGACCTACATAATTAAATATTAACGTTCCTTTACTGTTTATAGATTTGCTAATTTCTTCATTCACTGCAGGGTATTTATTGCCACTACCAAATGAAACCTGCTCGTATGCATCTAACCAAATTTTGTTTATGTTATAATCTGGGTTCTGATTTCTAAGAATTTGAGTCATTGATTCAGATGGTCCTACATGATCATTCCCGTCTTCATCATCACCAATAAATGTCAAGTTTTGAGTCCAATTTCCATAGCTGTTCTCAGAATGGTAATGAAGAATCTTATCTACAATGATTTTGGCTTCATAAGCATTTGATGCAGGTAATCTTCCTACACCTAAGTCCAAACCTTCATCTTTATTTTGAACTCCCCAGTATCCTTCGCCATCATCAAGAATTGCGTAATAATCATCTGAGCAATAGGAGTAAGGTGGTTGATGAGAGTTGTAGCTTTGATAAATTGGGACAACATTCGTGTTATTATCTTCAATGTCTTTGTAATCATAACTTGCATCACCAAACAATAACAAGTATTTAAATGTACTTCCAGAAGCATTACCTCTATCGTATAACAGTTTCGCAAAATCTCGAATTCCTGTTACATCCTGACTACCAGATGAAAATTCATTAAATATTTGTTTGGGAGTTACAACTTCAACGGAATACCCATAATAACTTCTATGGAAATCTGCTAATCGATTTGCCTGTTCTAGTAAATCATCATGCGATATTATTACATAATCAACATTGGTTAATCCATGTAAGTTTTGATTTTCTACTTTCTCCACAAAACCAGGAGAGTAGATTTGAGAATTATTAAAGACAACAAATTGAGGCAAGTTGCTTTGATTAATGTTTGAAAGAATAAAAGAGCTTTTTGTTCCGTCTGTATAAATTTGCTGATTACTAGGGTTATTTATATCTGCAATATTCCAGATACGATCTTCAGAAGAGAAGCTTTCAATCTCAAATTTAAGGTTGCCTACTTTATTTAGACTGTTAATTCGAACTATTTGCTGATCCTCATAAACTTGAAGTTTTCGTTGTGAAACCAACATGAAGTAGTCAATCCATGCAGCAGATTCGTTCAGTGTTTTAAAGAATTCAAATTCAATATCAAAATTCTCTGAAGTAATGGTAAAATCTCTATCCGTTGTGTAAGGGCCAGTTAGAAAATCACGATCGTAATCTCCTGAAACGCTGCCATGGTTAATAGGTGAAGTAGAGATCCCAGCAACTTTAACAGCAATTGAACCTCCGTTTAAACTTCTTACACCTGTAATTACTCTAAAACGAGAAGGAGCATTAGTTACCAGTCCTGGTATTGAGTAATTAAAGGTTTTAACCAATTGAGTTTGCATTTTGTCGCCCCACCAAATTCTACCAGACTTAATGTGATTCTCTTCATCATTTTCATGAAAGAGAATATGGTCATATGTATTGATAATATGATCAACAGCTTGTCCTTGTCCGCTAGAGTTAGAAGTTATTCGTTTTCCATTGAGACCATCAAAGGTGATAAAGTAATATGAGTACTCATCAAAATCATGACTTGCTGCATCATACTTTTGATTGTTTATGTTAAAGGTGAATGCATCAGGGCCTTTGGCGTACCAAAGGAAATAATCGTTGGCATCAAGCTTATCGTTTCCATTTTCGTCGAATGCCATAATAGCATTTTCAACAAGATCTTCTGGTCGTGGATCAAGAATTACTTCAGGAAGCATTGTTCCTCCGTTTCCAAATACTTTAAATTTAGACATTGAAACGGTGTTTATATCAATACCCATTTGAGCTAAGAAGCTAGGGTCTATTCTGTAAACTCCATCTTTTGAGATGCTTATTTTGTAGAAATCTCCTGTTGATAGTATTGAATTATAGGTTTGATCTTTTTTGTTTCTCCCCCTTAATGTCCCAGGAGTGTAGTTTTCTTTTGAAGTATACTGTATATCACATGAAACCAGTAGTTCTACGCCATTATTGGATTTACGAACTGGAGTGATTAAAAGATGAAGGAATTTACGCCCGTTTTCTATTGTAACTTCTTGTTTAATTATGAAATCATCTGAAAGATAAGGTGTTAAATCCCTGTTTGAACTGTTTTTTGTCACAATATTCAAGAGTTGAACATTTGCAACTTCCATGGCGTTAATTGGAATCTTTTTATCAATATATGGCACAATGAAGTTATCATTAATTGATTCCTTACATTCGGAACACCAAAAAGGAGTAAGTAATTGAAAGCCAGTTACATCAGGGTTGATTTCCACTTCTTCGTTAAGATTCCAATCTAGCTCAACATCAATATTTTGAGCAAAACTGGAGTAACTTCCAAAGAAAAAAAGAAGCACTAAAAGTATTACATTTTTAGGTTGAATCATTCGATAATTAGGTAACTCTGAACAACTAACAATATTAACTCCATTTTTATTGTATTAAATTAACAAATGGCATAATTTGACACAATAATTATTTTTTTTGAACGTATCTATACAAATGTTTTATCTTTGTATGTTTAATAAAATCTGAAAATGGGAAATATTAAAGCTACTTTATTTTTACTTGTTGGGTTCTTTGCTGCAGTTTCTGCAAACGCACAAGATCCGGAATTAACTCAATTTTATGCATCACCATTGTATACCAATCCTGCCATGGCTGGAACAGGAACCTGTGGTGGTGGAGGTAGAGTTGCTTTAAATTACAGAAACCAATGGCCAAGTTTACCAGGTACATTCTTAACTACAGTAGCAAGTTATGATCAGCACTTTGATAAAATTGGTGGCGGTATTGGACTTATACTTATGGATGATAGAGCAGGGGAAGGATTATTGACATCAACTTCTGTATCAGCAGTTTATTCTTATCAATTACGTGTAAATCGAAAGCTAACGATGCGTTTTGGTTTAGAAGGACAATACGGACAAAGAAGTATTGATTGGCAGCGATTGCGTTTTGAAGATCAAATTAATCCTAGTTTAGGTTTTGTAAATCCTACGGATGAGCCATATATAGATAATACAGTTGGTTATGTGAATTTCTCAACAGGATTCCTCGCATATACAGAACGTTTCTATGGCGGAGTTGCTGTGCACAATCTTATTGAGCCAGTTCAATCATTCTTTGGTAACCCAGATGCAATTGTTCCAAGAAGATATACCGCACATGGTGGGTTAGTTATTCCACTGGATGGCAAAAGAAATCCTGAGACATCTATTTCACCGAATGTGTTATTTATGTTGCAGAAT